>JBEKXR010000324.1:0-5081 GCA_049511935.1 Spirochaetia bacterium
CGAAGTCGAACCTGAACCGCACTTCTTCGAGCCCGGCGCCCGCCATGGCTTTCCTGAGACGGCCCCGGTCTTCCGCATAGAAGAGCAGGAAGCCGCCTCCCCCCGCTCCCACGACCTTGCCTCCAATGGCGCCGTTCGACCGACCCAGGTCGTACCATTCGTCGATCGACCGGTTCGTGATGCCTCCCGAGCGCTTCTTCTTGTTCTCCCAATGCTCGTGCATCAGCTCCCCGAACGTGGCACATCTCCCTTCTTCCAGGGCGCGCTTGCTGCGGACGGCCAGGTCCTTTATCTGGTGAAGATTCGAGATCATGTCGGAATCGGATTCCCTGGTGCGGACGTCCTGGTCCTTCAGGATGCTGCTCGCGCTGCGATGCTGCCCTGTGAAAAAGAGGAGCAGATTATCCTCGAGGTCGAGAATCGTCCCCGGACCGAGCTTCAGGGGGACCGCCTCAACGCTCTCGTCCGGTGAAAAAGTGAAGCAGGTGATGCCCCCGAAAGCGGCGATGTACTGGTCCTGCTTTCCGATCGGTTCTTTCAGCCTCTCGATTTCCACGTGGCAGGCGAGCCGCGCAAGCTCGTCAGGGTGCAGGAAGAGCCTTTCGTGGGCGTACAGCGCCTTGAGGAGCGCGGTCGTGAAGCTGCCCGAAGAGCCCAGGCCGGTCCCCGCGGGAATGTCCGCCAGCGTGGTGATCTCGATCTGCGGCGGATCGCATTTCATGAGCGCGAGGCATTCGCGGATGATGGGGTGCTGGACGTCACCGATCTTCTGCACGTTTTCCAGCCTGGAGTATTTTAGTACGATCCCGGGCGTGAAGGGCCGTGTGACGCTCACGAACACGTATTTGTCGATCGCGGCAGAGATCAGGAAACCTCCATGATTCCTGTAGTAGGAGGGCAGGTCCGTTCCCCCTCCCCCGAGCGAAATCCGCAGGGGGCTGCGTGTCAGAACCATGAAGGGTCTCCTTTTACCGGGCCTCGAGAAGCCAGCTGTTGTCCCGAATGTATCTCACGGTTTTCCGGATGCTGTCGGCGATCGTTTCCCTCGGCCGCCACCCCAGGCTTCGGACCCGCTCGCATTTCAGGAAAATGAAGGGGTTGTCGCCGATCCATCCCTGCGAGCCTCCCGAGTACGTGAGAAAGGGAGAGACGCCCAGCTCGTTCGTGATGATGCGGACCGAGTCGTTGACCTTGACATACTCGTCCGTGCCGAGGTTGAGGATGTTGACCTTCCCCCGGCATTTCTCCATCGCGACCACGATCGCCTCGACGCAGTCCTTCACGTAGAGGTACGATTTTCTCTGCGTTCCGTCTCCCAGGACCCTCAGCGTCGACGGATCCTGAAAGAGACTCTTGCAGAAGTCGAAGACGTGTCCGTGGGAATACCGCTCCCCGAGGATCGAGACGAATCGGAAGATCCATCCGCGCATGTCGAACGCCTCGCAGTACGCGCTGATCAGGCCTTCCCCGGCAAGCTTCGAAGCCCCGTACAGCGATGTCTGCACGGGAAAGGGCGCGTCCTCAGGCGTCGGGATCACGGGCGATTCGCCGTAGACCGAACCTGTGGAAGAAAAGGCGATGCGGGCGATGCCGTTTCTCCTCATCGCCTCCAGCACGTTGAAAGTTCCCACGGTGTTCTGCTCGAGGTCTTTCCCGGGGTGCTCGGGGCCGAACCGGACGTCGGCGTTTGCAGCGAGATGGAAGACCGTGTCACACCCCTTCGATGCCGTCTGCAGGGCGTCCGCGTCCTGGATGTTTCCCCGGACCAAACCGAAGCCGCCGCGGCGCTCCGCGGCCTCCAGGAACCTTCTCTGTCCCGTGGAAAAATCGTCGAAACACACCACCTCGTGCCCGTCGTCGAGGAGCCTGTCCACGATGTTGCTGCCGACAAATCCCGCCCCGCCAGTGACGAAACATTTCATGAGGGTCGCTTTTCCTTCCAGGGATCCATTCCTGAATTTGACCTGTCCGCACCTCATAAACCAATCCGGGGGATTTTTCAAGCCATGGCCATGGCCGTCCCCAGTATTCGGTCGGCTCAACGCGACGTATCATTCGGTCGATAGAATACCAGGAACGGGATATCCCCAAGGAGGACATTCGACACTTGAGCAGCGCCTGCCCGAAGTGCGGTTTCGACCTCGAGGCCGGTAAACCGTGCCGGGTGTGCGGTTTTCTCCCGGCAGCCACGCCGCGGTACCCCGCGGATTCTGCATCGCCGAAGGCGGATTCTGCGCCGCGGAACCCCGCGGCTTCTGCGCCGGGCATGCGGCAGCAGGCGGCCCTGGCGTCCGTCACCGGCGCAACTTCCAGGCTGAAGGCCCCTCCGAAGCCAGCCGCTCCAGAGCGAGCGCCCTCGAGGCCCGCTCGTCGTCCCGGCTCTCAGGGTCCACTCGTCGTCTTGATCTCCGCGGCTCTCGGGCTGCTCGCCGTGTTGGGAGTGTTCATTCTGGGCGATATGCGCGGGAAGCTTCCGGCCCAGGACGCGACGGCGGCTCCTCCGGCAGCACCCGCTGCACGGACGGCGCCGGCTGCCCCCCCGGCCGCTCCTGCAGCTCCCGATGCCCCCGTGCCGGAACCCGCACAAGTCACCGTTCCCCCACAGTCTCCTCTTCCCCGCTCGGCCACCGTTCTCGACGTCGCCGAGCCGCCATTCGACATCACGAGCCGGGAGGAAGATCCCCCGACTGCCGACCGCGCCTCGTTCGTGGCGTGGATGCGTGAGCATACGGACCAGAAGGAGAAGTTCCTGCTTGAGAAGTGGGAGCTTGCCGAGGCCATGCTCGGTATGCGGAGCGTCACGCATCCCCGCATACTCGAGGCGATCCTGCGTACGCCGCGGGAGTTCTTCTGCCGCGACGCGCGCCGCGCCTACGAGAATGCGGTTCTCCCCATCGGATACGGCCAGACCATCTCGGGGCCGCACATGGTGGCGCGCATGACTGACTACCTGGACCCGCAGCCCGTTCAGAACGTGCTGGAGATCGGCACGGGATCCGGCTACCAGTCCGCCGTCCTCTCCGAGCTCTCCAACCACGTGTACACGATCGAGATCGTGGACCCGCTGGCACGGGAGACCGACGCGATCTACCGCGCGCACGAGGAAAAGTACCCCGAATACCGGAACATACACCGCAAGGTGGACGACGGGTATTTCGGCTGGCCGCAGCATGCGCCATTCGATCGCATCATCGTCACCTGCGGCATCGATCACGTCCCGCCGGAGCTTCTACGTGAGCTCGCACCGGAGGGGATCATGGTCATTCCCGTGGGCCCGCCCTCGGGCCAGACGATCCTCCGCATCGTGAAGCACGTGGACCCGGACGGGGTCGTGAGCCTGGACCGGGAGGATATTTTCCAGGGGAAGAAAAGACAGATCTTCGTGCCTTTTACGAGCAAGAAGGGCGGGATCCACGTATTCGAGGACAAGAAGGAAATCAGGTGATCCTGCGTTCGATGCAGCTGTCGGACACGCGGCTCGCGGCGCTCTTCCTGGTTTCGGCCGTGGTCCTGGGGTTCGAGATCGAGGTCATGCGCGTCTTCGCGGTGGCAAGCTGGTCGAACTTCGGTTCCATGGTCATCAGCATTGCCCTGCTGGGTTTCGGGCTGGCAGGGACGCTGCTCACCCTTCTGCAGACACGGGTCCGCAGGTCGCCCGATGCGTGGATCTCTTCGTCCGCGTTTGCCCTGGCTCCCTCGATGGCGCTTGCCCACTCACTCGCGCAGCAGGTGCCCTTCAATCCCGTCCTGATCGCCACTGATCCCGCCCAGATCTGGTGGATCGGCGTGTTCTACCTCATCTACGGTATTCCCTTTTTCGTCGGGGGACTTTTCATCGGTGCCATGTTCACGATCCTCTCCAGCAGGATGCACGCGCTGTACTTCTGGAACATGCTCGGCTCGGGTCTCGGCGGACTGCTGGTGCTCGCGCTCATGTTCCTGTTCCCACCGGATTTTCTCATCTACCCGCTCGTCGGGATCGCACTGCTGCCGGCGCTTCTCTGCACCGTGCACTGGGACTCGGCAGGGGATCGTTTCTCCGTGAGAGCGGTGGAAGCGCTGCTCTGCCTCCTCATGTGTGCATCCAGCGTACTCCTGCTCGCCCGTTTCGGCGGGGTGCGCGTGTCCGATTTCAAGCCGGAGAGCTACGCGCGAGACTACCCCGACTCGACGCTCCTCTACCATGCCTACAGCCCTCTCGGAGAATCCCGGGTCTATGCGAGCTCGTACTTTCATTTTGCGCCCGGTCTGAGCGACAACGCCGGAGTGTCTCTGCCCCACATGCCGAGGAATGCCTTCCTCGGGCTGTTCGTGGACGGCAACGGCCCCATTGGCGTCATGCGGAAGCTGGCCGCCGACGAGGAAGCGTACGTCGACTTTCTCCCGATGTCCGCCCCCTACCACCTCCTCTCCCGGCCGCGGGTCCTGCTGCTGAGGCTCGGGGGAGGCGCAGGGGTACACACCGCGCTCCACAACGGCGCGGGGAGCGTCTGGGTCGTCGAATCGAACCCGGACCTCCTGCGCATGCTCCGCGACGTCCCCTACTTCAGGGACTACACCGGAGGCGTCCTGCTCGATCCGCGGGTGCACCTGGTGAAGTCCGAGGTCAGGGCTTTCGCTGCATCCACCCAGGAACGTTTCGACCTCGTGGAAATCGGGCTCATCGATTCGATCGGGCTTTCCCAGGCAGGCGGGTACTCGGTCGAGGAAAACTACACCTACACGGTCGAGGCGATCCGCGACTACCTGAAATGCCTCACGCCTTCCGGCATCCTCTCGATCACAGTATGGGACAGGCTCAGCCCTCCGCGGAACGTGCCCCGGCTTCTCTCGACCGTGGTGGAAGCGCTCCGCCGTAAGGGAGATCCGCGGCCGGAGAACCGGCTCTTCGCGTTCAACCTCCTGCTCTCGACAGCCACCGTGCTGGTGAAAAACGGGGATTTCACGGCCGCCGAAATCGCACGGCTTCGAGAGTACTGCCGTCGAATGTCTTTCGAAGTGGACTACGCACCGGGGATCGGCGCTTCTCCAGTGCCAGATTTCGAGAAGATCCTCGACGCATACCGTGCGCTGTATGCGCC
>JBEKXR010000325.1:0-5066 GCA_049511935.1 Spirochaetia bacterium
TTTCCCTGCACGTGGAAAACCAGCAGGGCGTCCTTGCGAGGATCTCGGGGCTCTTCTCGGGCCGCGGATACAACCTGGAGAGCATCACCGCGGGGGTCACCGCCGACCCCACCGTCACCCGCATCACCCTTGCCTGCAGGGGAGACGACGCCGTGGTGGAGCAGATCAAGAAGCAGCTCAACCGGCTCATCGACGTGATCAAGGTCACCGAGTTGACGGGCGTGCCCTCCCTGAACCGTGAGCTGATGCTGGTGAAGGTGAACGCGAAGGGCGCCCAGCGGGGGGAAATCTTCCAGGTGGCGGACGTGTTCAAGGCGCAGATCATGGACGTCGGTCACGAGAGCATGACGGTGGAGCTCGCCGGTTCACCCGAGAAGATCGACGACCTCATTGCGCTCCTGCAGCCCTACGGGATCGCGGAGATGGCGCGGAGCGGCATCGTGGCAATGGAACGAAGCAGGAAGAGCGAGAACTGAAAGGAGTCCGGACATGGACAGAATCATAATATTCGACACCACCTTGAGAGACGGCGAGCAGTCGCCGGGCGCCTCGATGAGCGTCGAGCAGAAGCTCGAGATCGCCGTTCAGCTTGCGCGCCTCGGAGTGGACGTCATCGAAGCGGGCTTTCCCATCTCTTCGCCGCACCAGCTGGAGGGCTGCCGGCTCATCGCGCGCCACGTGCGGGAACCCGCCATCGCGGCCCTGGCCCGCGCGGTGGACAAGGACATCGACTGCGCCGCGGACTCGCTGTCGGAGGCGGAGCACCCGCGGATCCACACGTTCCTCGCCACCTCTCCCGTGCACATGGAGTACAAGCTCCGCAAGAAGCCCGATGAGGTGGTCGAGATGGCCGTGCACGCCGTGCGGCATGCGCGCAACAAGGTCGCGGAAGTGGAGTTCTCTCCGGAGGACGCGACCAGGAGCGAGATCCCGTTCCTCTGCCGGGTCATCGAGAAGGTGATCGACGCGGGGGCACGGATCATCAACGTGCCCGACACGGTGGGCTACACGATGCCCTCGGAGTTCACGGAGTTCCTCCGCGCGATCATCGAGGGAACGCCCAATATGGACAAGGCGGTGCTGTCCGTCCACTGCCACAATGACCTCGGCGTGGCCGTGGCGAACTCGGTGGCCGCGGTTCGGGCGGGCGCGCGCCAGGTTGAGGTCACCGTGAACGGCATCGGGGAGCGCGCCGGAAACGCGTGCCTCGAAGAGTTCGTGATGGCCCTCTCGGTCCGCTCCGACATCCTCCCCTACACCACAGGCATCAACACCCGCCAGATCTACAACACTTCACGCCTGCTCTCCAATACGATCGGATTCCCGATACCGCGCAACAAGCCCATCACGGGGGAGAATGCGTTCGCGCACGAATCCGGCATCCACCAGGACGGCGTGCTGAAGAAGCGCGAGACCTACGAGATCATGACCCCTGAATCGGTGGGCCGCGACGCGAGCCTGCTCGTGCTGGGCCGTCACTCCGGCCTGCACGGATTCAAGAACCGCCTGTCGGAGCTGGGGCTCTCGCTGTCCGAGGAGGAAGTGAAGAAGGCGTACGGCAAGTTCCTGGAGATCGCGGACCGCAAAAAGGAAGTATACGACGACGACCTGTACGTCATCGTCTCCGACCAGCTCGGCCATGAAACCGAAACCTACGGCCTGGACTACTTCAACATCCAGTCGGGCAACATGGCCGTGCCCACGGCAACGGTCAGGATCGCCGACGGAGGAGAACGCCACGAGGAGGCGGCAACGGGTGACGGCCCTGTCGACGCGATCTTCAACGCGATTGACAGGGCCCTCGGCATCCAGACGAAGCTCCTGGAATACGTGGTGCAGGCCGTCACGCCCGGGAAGCAGGCCATCGGCGAGGTAAGCGTGTCGCTGGAAATCGACACGCGGAAGTTCGTCGGCCGCGGCGCCTCGACGGACATCCTGGAGGCCAGCGCCAAGGCGTACGTGAACGCGCTCAACCGATGGAAGGCCTACCAGTCAATGCGCAGGGGGGACGATGAGTCGAATGACGCTGTCTGAGAAGATACTGGCGGCGGCCGCCCGCAGGGGCCGTGTGACGCCAGGGGAGTCACTGCTGGTCGAGCCCGACCTCGGGCTCGCGAACGACATCACCGCACCGATCGCAATCCAGGAGTTCGAGAAGACCGGCGCCGCTTCCTGCCGGTTTCCCGCGCGTATCTGGCTCGTGGCGGATCACTTCACGCCGAACAAGGACATCCTCTCCGCCCGGCAGGTGAAGATCATGCGCGACTTCAGCCGCAGGCACGCCGGCATCCACTTCTTCGAGCAGGGCGAGGTGGGGGTTGAGCATGCCCTCCTCCCTGAGCTCGGCGCCATCGTCCCCGGCATGGTGGTCATCGGCGCCGATTCCCATACGTGCACCTACGGCGCACTGGGCGCCTTCGCCGCGGGGATGGGCTCCATGGACCTCGCCGGTTTCTTTCTCACGGGAAAAGCATGGCTTCGGGTGCCTCCGTCAATCAAGGTCGTCTTCCAGGGCGCCCTGCGGCCATGGGTGACGGGGAAGGACCTCATCCTCGCACTGATCGGGACGATCTCGGTGTCCGGCGCTCTCTACAAGGCGCTGGAGTTCTCCGGTCCGGCCATCGACTCCCTTTCCGTCGAAGGACGGCTGTCAATGGCAAACATGGCGATCGAGGCCGGGGCGAAAAACGGCATCTTCGCTGCCGACGACAAAGTGGCCTCCTACCTCTCCTCGCGCGCGCCCGGGCGCGCATGGACACCTCTTTCGCCGGATGAGGATGCATCCTATGAGAGGGTCGTGACGATCGATGCCGGGGCCCTCGAGCCGCTGGTGGCGGCGCCGCACCTTCCGCAGAACGTCCGACCGGCCGCTGATACCGACGTGAAGGTGGACCAGGTCGTGATCGGAAGCTGCACCAACGGGAGGATCGAGGACCTGCGGCTCGCCGCGAGGGTCCTGAAGGGACGCCGTGTGGCCGCAGGGGTGCGCTGCATCGTCATCCCCGCGACCCCGCACGCCTACCGTCAGGCCCTGTCGGAAGGCCTCTTCGACGTGTTCCTCGACGCGGGTGCCGTGATCTCCCCGCCGACCTGCGGTCCCTGCCTGGGCGGGCACATGGGCATTCTCGCGGAGGGCGAGCGCTGCGTGTCCACCACGAACCGCAACTTCGTCGGCCGCATGGGTCACACGGGCAGTGAGGTCTACCTTGCATCTCCGGCCACCGCGGCGGCCAGCGCGGTCACCGGGAGGGTCACCGCACCATCGGAGGTTGTTTGAAATGCGATTCAGCGGAACAGTACGCATCTTCGGCGAGAACGTGAACACCGATGAGATCATCGCGGCCCGGTACCTCAACACCACGGATCCCGCGGTCCTCGCTCAGCACTGCATGGAAGACGTGCGCCCGGGTTTCGCGCAGAGCATCGTGCCCGGGGAGATCATCGTGGCAGGGGCCAACTTCGGATGCGGGTCATCGCGCGAGCACGCGCCGATCGCCCTCAGGGCCGCGGGCATCAGCTGCGTGGTCGCCGAGAGCTTCGCCCGGATCTTCTTTCGAAACGCGATCAACACGGGCCTGCCGATCGTGGAATGCCCGGGTATCTCGGCCCGGGCGGCTGAAGGCGACCGCATCGAGGTGGACCTGGACAACGGTGTGCTCGTGCTCCCCTCGGGCGCACGGCTGCCCATTTCTCCGTTCCCCCCGTTCATGCAGGCGATCGTGAAGCAGGGTGGCTGGATCCCCTACCTCCTTGTACGGGAATCGATGACGGAAGGCGCAGAATGAAAGGAACGAAAACGGTCATCTACGACACTACCCTCCGGGATGGAATGCAGGGCCAGGGCATCAGCTACACTCTGGAGGACAAGATCCAGATCGCCCTCGCGATGGACGAGTTCGGCATCGACTACATCGAGGGAGGATTCCCCCTGTCCAACCGCAAGGAGGCGGAGTTCTTCCAGCGCATGCGGAAGGAGAAGCTGCGTCACGCGAAGATCGTCGCCTTCGGCTCGACGCGGAAACCGCGCGGCAAGGCCGGCTCCGATCCCCAGATCATGGCGCTTCTGCACGCGGAAACTCCCACGGTCATCGTCGTCGGCAAGACCTGGAAGGCGCACGTGCACGAAGTCCTCCAGACCACGGAGGAGGAGAACCTGGCGATGATCGCGGACTCGCTTGCCACGCTGAAGGCGGAGGGACGCGAAGTGTTCTACGACCTGGAGCACTTCTTCGACGGGTACAAGGACAACCCCGATTACGCCGTGGCCGCATTGCGCGCGGCGCATGCCGCGGGCGCGGACTGCCTGGTGCTCTGCGACACCAACGGAGGCACGCTCCCCTCGGAGGTTGCGCGCATCATGAGCGAGCTCCCCGGCGCCGAACTGGGGCACATCGGGGTGCACTTCCACGACGACACGGGCAACGCCGTGGCCAACGCGCTTGCGGCGCTGGAGCTCGGCGCCACCCACGTGCAGGGAACGATCAATGGGTGGGGGGAGCGGTGCGGGAACCTGAACCTGTGCACGCTGATCCCCACGCTCTGCCTGAAGATGGGCGATGCGGCCGGGGTCTGCGCGAACCTGAAGCTCCTCACGGCCCTCTCGCGCTTCGTTGCCGAGAAGGCGAACATCATCCCGGACAAGCGCCATCCCTATGTGGGGGAGGCTGCCTTCTCCCACAAGGCCGGGCAGCACGCCGACGTGATCAGCAAGGCGCCGCGCCTGATGGAGCACATCGACGGAGCCCTCGTTGGCAACGAGCGCCGGGTGCTGCTCTCCGAGCTCGCCGGCAAGTCCACGATCGTAAAGAAGATGGCAAGGTACGGGGACTTCGAGAAATCCTCCGAGGTCGTCTCGACACTCCTGGAGCAGTTGAAGCGCCTCGAGGAAAAGGGCTACGAGTACGAGGCCGCGGAAGGCTCCTTCGACCTCCTCATCCGGCGGGCCCTCGGGCTGTACCGGCCCCTCCTGGAGCTGAGCAACTATCACCTGGAAAACTACAAGGCGGGCGACACCCGGGCGAAGACGGTGGGAAGGCTTTTCGTCCGCGTGAATGGCGACCTGCTCA
>JBEKXR010000326.1:0-5041 GCA_049511935.1 Spirochaetia bacterium
GACACGGTTGCGCGACGCGATGTACGCCGGGACGATCCTCACGCATGCCCAGGGCATGGCCCAGCTGTGGAAAGCTTCTCAGAGCTACGCCTACAATTTACACCTGGAAAGTGTTGCGCGCATCTGGCGCGGGGGCTGCATTATCCGCGCCAAGCTGCTGGAACCGGTTCGCGCCGCCTTTCGCGCGAAGCCGGATCTGCCAAACCTGTTGCTGGATCCCGTTCTCGGAGATGCGGTCATGGCGCGGCAGGAAAACCTTCGCGCCGTCGTGCGCTCGGCCGTGGAGTCGGGCATCACGGCGCCCGCGCTGATGGGGTCTCTCAGTTACTTCGACGCGTACCGAAGCGAATGGATGCCGTCCAACCTGATCCAGGCTCAGCGAGACTACTTCGGCGCGCACACGTATGAACGGATCGACGCAAAAGGCACGTTTCACACCCAGTGGGAGAAAGAGTAGCGGGATATGGCAATTTCCCCGACCATCATCATGATTTTCGGCGGCGCCGGTGATTTGACCTGGCGGAAGCTCATCCCGTCCCTGTTCGACCTTCACCAGGATGGACGGATGCCGAAAAAGTTTGCGATTATCGCCGTGGATCGCGTGCCTTTTCGCGACGCCGAGCTGCGCAATCGCTTCCTCGACGGCGCGAAGCGATTTTCGCGAAAAGGGAAGCTGAACAGTTCAAGCTGGAATGCCTTCGCCAGGCATGTCAGCTATCTACGGGGAGATTTCGAAGACCCGGTCACCTACGCGAACCTCGAAAAGAAGTGCGCGAAACAGGATCGGGATTGGAAAGCGAAAGCCGGTCATATTTTCCACATGGCCGTTCCGCCGGTGATGGTGGCGATAATCCCCAAGCTTCTGGCCGATGCGGGATTGAATCGGAGTCGAGCGCGCGACCGCATTGTAGTGGAAAAGCCGATCGGTCACGACCTGGGATCGGCGCGGGAAATAAATCGCACGCTGGGGGAGAGTTTCCAAGAATCGCAGATATTCCGCATTGACCATTACCTGGGCAAAGAGACCGTGCAGAATATCCTGGCATTTCGGTTTGCCAATCCGCTCTTCGAGCCGATCTGGAACCGGCGCTACGTCGAGTATGTGACCATCACCGTGGCCGAAGAGGTGGGAGTAGGTCATCGGGGAGGCTATTACGAGCACGCGGGTGCCCTGCGCGACATGGTGCAGAATCACCTCATGCAGCTCGTGTGTCTCGTGGCCATGGAACCGATGGTGTCCTTCGACGCCGACGAGATTCGCAACAAGAAGGTGGACGTGCTTCACGCGGCGCGGCCGATCCGTGCGGATACGGTTCCCGAGTGCGCCGTGCGCGGCCAGTATCGCGGGGGCAGCCTTCATGGGAAGAAGGTCCGCGGTTACCGCCAGGAAGCCGGCGTATCGTCCCGCTCGAAGACGGAATCATTTGCCGCCTTGACGTTGTACATCGACAACTGGCGCTGGCAGGGAGTGCCTTTCTACCTCCGAACGGGCAAACGCCTGCGCCGGCAGCTTTCGGAGGTTGCCATTCAATTCCGTTCGGTGCCCCATCGGTCGTTCCCTCCCGAGTCAAGCCGCGACTGGCACCCATCTCGCCTTGTCCTCTCGATTCAGCCCGAGGAAGGCATCGTGTTGGGCTTCCAGGCAAAGTACCCAGGATCGAAGATCCTGCTGCGTCCGGTCGAGATGCGGTTCACTTATAAGGAAAGTTTTTCGGTCCCCTCACCGGACGCGTATGAGACTCTGCTCCTGGATGTGATGAACAATGATCCCACCCTGTTCATGCGTGCAGACCAGGTCGAAGCCGCGTGGCAGATTCTGATGCCGGTGTTGGACTCGTGGGCAAAAGCCGGTCCTCTCGGTTTTCCCAACTACGCTTCCGGCAGCTGGGGACCCGTGGAAGCCGACACGCTGCTTGCGCGTGACGGGCACGAATGGAGACCCATCGATTGAAAAATCGTGGACGCCGGAGGGCCGCGTCCGCAGGTCTTCAGTCAATGTGTACCTTTTCCCATCCGGCCGGCGCTTCAGGATAGCGAATATCGAGTCCTTCCAGCGCGCCGACGATCGCCTGCGCGACCATGAGGTTGCGGTACCAGTTGTGGTTTGAGACGATGATACGCCACGGCGCCCATGCGGTGCTCGTCAGGGAGAGAGCCTCCTCGTAGGCGAGCATGTACTGGTCCCGCAACTTTCGCTCCGCGAGGTCGGCGGGGCTGAACTTCCAGCGCTTCATCGGATCATCCAGCCGCTGCTGGAGGCGTTTCTTCTGCTCCTTCTGGTCGATATGAAGGAAAAATTTGAGGAGGGTTGTCCCTTCCTCGGTGAGCATTCTCTCGAAGTCATTGATCTGGGAAAACCTCCGCTCCCACGTTCCGCGAGGCACCATCTCGTGCACGCGCACCACCAGGACGTCCTCGTAATGGGAGCGGTTGAATACCACCAGCTCTCCTCGCCCCGAAACCTCACGGTGCGCTCGCCAGAGGTAATCGTGATCGAGCTCCGGGGGCGTGGGCGCCTTGAAGCTGGCGACCCGGACGCCCTGGGGGTTGACCCCTTCGAACACCCTGCGGATCGTCCCGTCCTTGCCCGCCGTGTCCATTGCCTGAAGGATCACGAGGACCTTGTACCGATACTCCGCGTACGGAGCTTCCTGCAGCGTCGAGCTTCCGTGCCAGCGCGGCCAGCTGTCCGGAAGCGTCCTCCTTTCCTCCCTTCATCCCCGAGGTATCGTTCGGATCCCAATCCCGCAAACGCACCCGAGAGCCAGGCGTCACGATGTTCTTTTCCATTGAATTCTCCGCACACAAGATCCCTAGAGGTTTCCCGCCTTCTTGAGGTCCTTCGCACGCCGCTCGACAAGGGTGTCCATTAAACGCTTGAACGCCTCGATGAACTTCGCCACACCGTCATCCTCGAGCTCCTGGGTGATTTTCGCCAGGTCTATCCCAAGCAGGGGAAGCCGCTCGATCGCAGCGTTTGCCTCTTCGATGCCTTCTTCCAGGCGGCTGGAGGGGTCACCGTGATCTCGATACGCATTCAGGGTTTCGAGTGGCATGGTGTTTATCGTCTCAGGACCGATCAGCGACTCGATGTATTTTACATCGCTGTACGCGGGGTCCTTGGTGCCGGTGCTTGCCCACAGAAGCCGTTGCGTACGGGCACCTTTTTCGACGAGCTTCCTGAACCTCTCGCTGGCGAAGATATTCTTGTACATCCGGAAGGCGACCTTAGCGCTTGCGCTGGCGATCTGGCCTCGGAGCCCGGAGGCGCGTACCGTCTCAGGTCCACCCGCACGCATCTTCTCCTCCAGAATCGGGTCCACCAGAACGTCTATCCTGCTTAGGAAAAAGCTCGCGACGGATGCCACCCGATCGAGCGGTTTTTTCTTCCCGGCAAGGATTTCCAGCCCGGCAATGTACGCCTCCGCCACCTCCCGGTAGCGGGGCAGGCCGAAGAGGAGCGTGACGTTCACATTGATCCCCTCCCCGCTGAGCTGGGTGATCGCAGACAAACCCGCCCGAGTTGCAGGAACCTTGATGAAAGCGTTCGGTCGGTCCATGGCCTTCCAGAGACGGCGGGCCTCCGAGATCGTCCCGTTGGTGTCATGGGCCAGCAAGGGAGAAACCTCCAGGCTCACGAAACCGTCTTTCCCCTTCAGCCTGTCGTACAGCCCGCGGAATAGATCCGCAACCATCTGTACGTCTTTCACGGTAAGCGCGTCGTAGATTTCGCTCGCACTCTTTCCCTTCGAGGCCATGAGCTTGATGTCGTCGTCATACTCATGGGTGCCGGCGATTGCCTTCTCGAAGATCGATGGGTTGGAGGTGACGCCCCGGACCCCATCCTCTTCGATCAGCCGCGCAAGCTCGCCGGAGCGGAACATCCCGCGGTGGATGAAATCTGTCCAGACGCTCTGACCGAGTGCCTCAAGCTTGACCAAAGGGTTCTCTTTCGATTGCATATGCTCCCTTTCAATGCCGCAGCATTTCGATCGCCCTGCGGCACACGTTCTCTGGTGTGAAACCGAACTCTTTCAACACAACTTCGCCGGGGGCGGAGGCGCCGTAGCGATCGACCCCGATGACTTCCACGCCGTGCCCGATGTACGGTTTCCATCCCAGCGGGCTGCCGGCCTCGACGGCCAGCACCGGAATGCCGGCAGGCAGGACCGTCGAGCGATACTCGGGCGGCTGCTCTTCGAAGAGCTGCCAGCTCGGAAAGCTCACCACCCGCGCGCCCACTCCCCGCCGCGACAGCTCTTCGCTCGCGGCTCTCACGAGGGGGACCTCGGAGCCGCTGGCAAGCAGAACGATATCCGGCCGCGCGCCGTTCGCGGCCTCCAGAAGCATGTACCCGCCTCGTCGCACCCCGGAAGGGACAGCGGGATAGAGGTCGAGGTCCATGACCGGGAGAGACTGCCGCGAGAGGGCAAGGGCCACGGGACGGTCACGGCGCTCGATTGCGATGCGCCAGGCGGCGACGGTCTCGTTCGCGTCCGCCGGCCTGATGAGGATCAGCCCGGGGATCGATCGCAGACCCAGGAGCTGCTCGACCGGCTGATGCGTGGAGCCGTCTTCTCCCAGCGCTATGGAGTCATGCGTGAAGACGTAGATCACGTGCAGCTCCATGAGAGCCGCAAGCCGTATCGACGGCCGCATGTAATCGGAGAAGATCAGGAAAGTCGAAGCGTACGGGATCGTCCCGCCGTGGGCCGCCATCCCGTTCACGATCGCCCCCATCCCATGTTCCCGTACCCCGAAATGCAGGTTTCTCCCGTCGTAACTCCAGCCTCCGCCCGTCGAGCCCTGGATATCGCCTTCCTTCCGCGCAGGGTTCTCGAAATCCGCGAGTCCGGCGAGCGCGGTATGGGTCGAAGGATCCAGGTCGGCGGACCCACCGACAAAGTTCGGAAGATGTGGTGCGATGGCAGCCATTATTTTCCCCGATGCGACCCGCGTCGCGAGCCCCTTGGAATCGGCGCTGAACCGGGGAAGGCCGGCATCCCAGCCCGCGGGCAGCTCGCCTTTCATGAGACTTTCA
>JBEKXR010000327.1:0-5040 GCA_049511935.1 Spirochaetia bacterium
CCTCGCCCGGCCCTTGCGGCGGTCGACCCGCACGATCATCCCCTCGAGATTCTTCAACGGGCCGGAGATGACCCTGATGCGCCTGTTCTCGTCAAAGTAGGCGGCGGACTTCTCCACGACCTCGCCGAAAGAGAGGAAGTGGGACAGGAGGGCCTGGTCCTTCGGTTCCAGCGGAGCGAGGGCCTCATTCGATGGAAGAAACCGGACGAATCCCGGGGTGCGCTTCAATCCCGCGTAGAGATCGGGATCTATCCCGACGGATTGGACGAACACGTAGCTGGGGAAGATGGGTGAGACGGAGTCCCGCCACACTCCGGCCCGGCGGATGCGCAGGCTTCGGCGCGGCCACAGAAACCGCACGCCAGTGCCCGCCTGCGTACGCTCCGCCAGCGCGAGGAATCGCGCCTCGTTTCCCGTCCAGACCTGAAGGGCGAAGAAGGCCATCGAACGGCATCATGGCCGGCGTTCCGGAGAGAGTCAAGAATGCCGATACTCAGACTGTATGAAACCACAATCCCCCACGCTCGTAAGGGCCGCCCTGGCGCTTGCCTGCCTGCTTGCTGCCCTGCCGGCGACTGCGCAGACAGTCCTCCTGGTCGTGCGTGAGCGGGCGGACGCCCGGCCTCTCCCTCCTCCCCTCGCCGTGCGCGAAGGCCTTTCCGGCAGTCTCTTTGACGCGGGGTTCATCGTCCTCGATGCCCCGGGCTCTGCGCCGGTCCCGGGACCCGTGGAGCTCGCGCGCCTGGCGCGTTCCGCCGGCGCGGACATCGTGCTCGAAGTCGCCACCGAGTACGCGGACACGACCCTGGGAACGGACCTGGTGCGAATCTCGGCGAGGACCTCCTACGCCCTCATCGACTCGTCCACGAGCGGGATCGTCGCGCAGGGTACCCGGGAGGCCACGAACAAGGACCGGGAGCGCGAAGTGGGCCGGACCGCCCTCGGGAGCGAGATCGGCAGAGACGTCGCCGGCCTGGTCAAAAAGGCCCTGCACAGGCTCTGATTCCTGCATGGACTTGACTCGCACTGCCGGTCACGACCCTCGATATCGCACTTCGTGCGATGTGCCCATGGCTCGCGCGGGCAAACGATGGTATCATAGTAGAGTGGTGGGACTGGTCGAGCAAAAATCTGGTCAGAGGCTCCCCTTTTTTTCCGATCATGGAAGGAGGAGTATCATCGTATGAAGAGATGGATCGTCCTGTCACTGCTCCTCGTGCCTCTCCTTGCGTCTTCGGAAGGATTCTGGGACGGGAACGCGGCCCTGCAGAGGGGCGATGCCAGCTTCGAGAGCGGGCTTTTCGCCGCCTCGAACTCCTTCCCGGCCGGCACGCAGATCACGATCCAGAACCAGGACACCGGAAAGTCGGTGACCGCGACAATCACCGGGCGGATCGAAGGCCAGTCCGATATCCTTGTCCTCCTCTCCCCGAAGACCGCGGAAGCGCTCGATCTGCCGCAGGGAACCCTCGGCAGGGTGCGGGTGACGGTCCCGCCCCGTGCGGATTCGACCGCCTCTGCCCAGCACGGCGATCAGACTATCTCTTCCGATCCCGATGTCAACCCGGCCGCGGCATATGGAGCTCCCGACAGGACCCAGGTCGCCACTGCTCCGGCAGTGGAAACCCCCGCGCCGGAAACCCCGGCATCCTCGGATGCGGAGAATGCCGCGATCATCTCCTCGGCGCAGTCCCGTACCCCACAGAAGCAGGTTTTCCAGCCTCCGCGGGAGGATGAGAAATTCGTATATCACCAGCCCGCGACGGTCCCTCCGCAGGCAGTGGCCACTACATCCCCGGCGGCAACGCCGCAGGCGACCGCGCCGGAAGGCCAGGTGGCGCAGGGGCCGGTGCAGACCGAGGTGACGGGACCCGCCGCCGTTCCCCCGACGGGACGCGGTGCGCCGAAGATCGCCCTTCTGCCACCTGAAGCGCCGGCGCCAGCGCCGGCACAACCGGTGCAGCAACGCGCCCCGACCACGGCCGGCACTGCGGCAACGACAAAAGCAAAACCGCCTGCCGCAGCACCCGTTCAGACCGCCGCGTCCCTCCCCCGCACGGGCGCCACGGGCTCCTACTTCCTGCAGCTCGCGGCATACGGGACAGAGCAAGTCGCCCGCGACCTCGCGGCGAAGCTCGCTCCCACGTATCCCGCGCTCGTCCTGACCCCGTCGAGCCCCGGCTCCTCCGTGTTCAAGGTGGTCATCGGACCTCTCAATCGGGCCGAGAGCGGGACCCTGCTGACGTGGTTCCGCTTCCGGGGATTCCCCGACGCCTTCTTGAAGCAGGAATAACTCCCCCGGGGGCCGGCCCAATGACGCGGAAGGAAGCGCAGAAGCGGGCGGCGGAGCTTTCGAAGGCGCTCAGGGACTACCAGCGGGCATACTTTGTCGAGAGCCGGCCGATCGTCTCCGATGCGGAGTACGACCGGCTGTTCGACGAGCTCGCGGCAATCGAGACCCGGTTCCCCGTTCTCGCTCAGCCCGATTCTCCCACGCAACGCGTCGGGTCGGATCTTACGCAGGAGCTTCCCGAGGCGGCCCACACAATCCCGGTGCTGAGCCTCGACAAGTCCTACACCGCCGAAGAGCTTTCGGCATGGATTACCAAGACGGCCCGAAACGCGGAGCGCGAGCTCTCGTTCGTGTGCGAGGAAAAGATCGACGGCGCATCGATGGTCCTGTACTACGAGGAGGGGCTGCTCGCCCGGGCCGTGACCCGCGGAAACGGGCTGGTCGGAAACGACGTGACCGCGAACGTGAAGACGATCGGCGCCGTTCCCCTGCGCCTGCCCCGGCCGGTGACCCTGGCGGCGCGCGGGGAGGTGTTCCTCGCCCGGAGCCTTTTCGATTCCATCAACGCGAAGATGGAAGAGCCCTACGCGAACCCGCGCAATCTCGCCTCCGGCTCCCTCCGAAGGGTCAAAAGCAGCGAGGTTGCCGGTATACCCCTGAGCATCTTCGTCTACGAAGGCCACCTCAGGGACGCCGCCGCGACACATCACGAGACGCTGGAAGAGCTGGAAGACCTCGGCTTCCGCCTGAACCCCCGGACGGCTTTTTTTTCAGACGGGCCGGGCAGGGCGCAGGTAAAGGACCGTCACCCCGGATGGCGGACGGGCTCCCTCGGGGACATCGTGGATTTCATTGAATCCGAGCGGCGGGAGAGGAAGAATCTCGACTACGAGATCGACGGGATCGTGGTGAAGGTGGACGAGCTTTCCGTGCGCGAGTCCCTCGGCTACACGGGTCACCACCCCCGCTGGGCAATCGCGTTCAAGTTCGAATCACCGGAGGGCGCGACGACCGTCAAGGCGATCGAGGTCCAGGTCGGCAGGACGGGACGGGTCACTCCCGTGGCCAGGGTGGAGCCGGTCAAGATTTCGGGGGCGACGATTTCAAACGTCACACTCCATAACCAGGAATACATCGACATGCTCGAGCTTGCCATCGGCGACCGGGTGGCGGTTTCGAGACGGGGAGACGTGATCCCCGCGGTGGAAAGAGTATTGGAGAAGAACGAGACAGGCGCCGCCACCTGGCAGCTTCCGAAAACCTGTCCCGTCTGCGGGACCGTGCTGAGAAAGCAGGGCGCCCACCACTTCTGCCCCAACGAGTCCTGCCCCGACCAGGTGCGCGGCCGGTTGAGCTTCTTCGTGGGCCGGGACCAGATGGACATCGAGGGAATCGGTCCCGAAACCATCGATGTGCTCGTGGAAAACGGCCTGGTCCGCGGGGTGGAGGACCTGTACTCTTTCGATCCGGAGAAGCTCCTCGAGATTCCCGGCTTCGGCGAGAAGAAAGTGACCCAGATTCGCGAGGGTATCGAGAAGAGCCGGGGCCAGCCGTTCCATGTCGTATTCCCGTCTCTCGGGATTCCCGATATCGGGCAGAAGGTGACGGAGCTCCTCATTGCTGCGGGCTACCGGGACATCGATTCGCTCGTTGAGGTGGCGGGGAAAGGAGACCCGGCTCCTTTCCTGGCGATCCACGGGATCGGTGAGAGGACGGCGGAGACCCTCATCCGGGAGCTTGGACGTCCGCAGATGAGGCGCAGGATCGAGAAGCTCCGAAAGGCCGGCGTTCAGCTCAGCGAAGGCGAGCCTCTCACGGGCCCTGCGAACCTTCCCCAGACATTCGCGGGGCAGACCTGGTGCGTGACGGGAAGCTTCGAACGGTTCACCCCCCGGGAGAAAGCCATGGAAGAAGTCCAGCGCCGCGGCGGCAAGGTGGGGTCCTCGGTGACATCGAAGACAACGCACCTCCTCATTGGAGCCAGCCCGGGGAGCAAGCTCGAGAAAGCGCAAAAGGTCGGAGCGAGCATCGTGACGGAGAAAGAGTTTCTCGCGCTTCTCGCCCAGTCTTGACTTCCCCATACGGCGGCCGTAGAGTTCTCTTGACATTCAAGTTAAGGAGGTGTCCATGAAGCGTCTTGCTGTCCTCGTGGTACTGCTTCTCATCGGTGTTCTCGCGGTGAGCGCCGCGCCGAAGTTCAAGATCGGCATGGTGTTCGACCTCGCGGGCAGGGGCGACAACTCATTCAACGATTCCGCGTACAACGGTCTCGTGGCGATCGCAAAGGGGTACAAAGGCTGGATCCAGGACGATCCGAGCAAGGTGAATTTCGGCACCGAGGTCCAGCTGAAGTACCTCGAGCCCAAGGCGGGAGGGCAGGACCGGGAAATCCTGCTGCGCGCCCTCGCCGAGGACGGCTACCAGCTCATCTACGGAATCGGGTTCCTTTTCTCCGACGCGCTCGCCAAGGTCGCGAAGGATTTCCCCGATACGCAGTTCGCCCTCATTGACGGCTACATTCCCGACCTGACCGACTCCAGCAACATCACCTGCCTCAGCTTCAAGGAAAACGAGGGCTCCTTCCTCGTCGGCGCCATTGCGGCTCTGAAGGCAAAAGGCAAGTCAATTGGATTCCTCGGCGGCATGGACATTCCACTGATCCACAGGTTCCAAAACGGCTTCGACGCGGGTGCCATGTACGTGAGCAAGGTCTACCGTGCTAACGGTATGATCATGGACCAGTACAT
>JBEKXR010000328.1:0-5010 GCA_049511935.1 Spirochaetia bacterium
TGCGAAAACCGCTGGCGCCGTCGATTCTCGCCGCGTCATAGATCTGGGTCTCGATGCTCTGCAGGCCGGCCAGGGCGATGATCATGTTATAGCCCGTCCACTTCCAGGTGATCAGGATGTCGATGGAGATCTTCGACATGGAAGCCGAGGACAGCCAATGGGGACCGGGAATTCCCACTTTTGCCAGGAGAAGGTTCACCAGCCCCGCCCGGTCGTCGAAGAGCACGAAAAAGACGATCGCGATGGAGAGGACAGAGGTCACGTACGGCAGAAGGTACACGATGCGGAAAAAGTCCTTGTGCCGACGGGCGGGGTTGTTCAGGGCCACGGCTATGAAAACGGACAGGAAGATCATGATCGGGACATTGATGATGAACACGTAGACGACGTTGTACAGCGAAGTCCAGAAGACCGCGTCCTTCAACAGCAGGGTGGCGTAGTTCTTCAGGCCGACGAACTTCCAGGGCTTGGTGGCGTTCCACTCGTTGAGGCTCAGCACGAAGGAATAGATGATGGGGTACAGCCCGAAGACGACGAACAGGATGAAGAACGGGCTAACGAACAGGTACGCCTGCCTGTTGCGGCCCACGTCGTGCAAGAAGCCTTTTCGTCCCACTTCGTCACTCCTTCTCGGGCGTCCGTCAGTCTGGACAAAAAACCGGCCCCGTTTCCGGGGCCGGCGCGAGAGATCGTCCTACTTCGAGAGTGCTTCCGCCTGGGCTTCCGCAAGGCCCTTCTCCACCGTCACCTTGTTGGTGAGGATGGAGTTCATCTTTGCCTGGAGGATGGACTGGATCTGGGTGTACACGGGAGGGATCCTCCACGTCGCGGGGACGGTCGGGGTGATCTGCGCGAACAGTTTGTAGACCTTCTGATCCCCGAGGACGGGGAAGGTCTTGTTCTGCACGATGTCCGTGGGCCAAGCGGGCATGAACGCAGGGAACTCGCCGTAGTCGGCGTGCGCCTTCGCGCCCTCGAGGCTTCCGCAGACGAATTTGATGAAGGCCATGGCCAACTTCTGCTGCTCGTCCGAGGTCTGGGTGGCAATGGCGAGCTCGGAGCCGCCAAGATTGGAGGCCCGCACCCCGCCGGGGGCAAAGGCCGGCATGGCAGCCACGCGCCAGTTGCCGAACTGCGCCATGTCAGGGGTCACGAAATTGTTCAGGACGTTCACGTACCAGGCCGCCGAGATGACGCCCAGAACTTGGCCCTTGTTGAACATGTCGTAGGCGGCGGGCGCGCCCTGCTCCACGTTCGCGGCGATTCCCGCGTCGACCATCTGCTTGATGAGCTTCATGGCCGTAACGGATTCCTTGCTGTCCAGCGTGGGCCGCAGGTTCTCATCGAAGTATGCGCCGCCCTGCTGCTGAACGAGCAGGCTGTGCTGGCCCACCTCTCCGTGCTGGCTCTGGTCCATCGCGGTAGCCGCGACGGAGATGGTGTTCATGTACACACCCTTGGCCTTCAGCTGCTTGCCCACCGTCATCCACTGGGCCCAGGTCGCGGGGAGCGTGATCTTGTACTTGTCCACGATGCCCTTCTGGTAGTAGTAGCCCACGGGGCCGCAGTCGAAGGGAACGGCGAACACGTGCCCGCCCGCGGAGTCGTTGGCGATCTTGTACGCGGGGAACTTGGCCTTCACCGTATTTATGTAGTCCGTCATGTCGACCAGTCCGCCCTGCTCGATGAATTTCTGGATATAGGCGGAGTCTATGGTGAGAAGGTCCGGGGCGCCGCTTCCCGAGGCAATGGCGACGAATATCTTGTCATGGGTGTCGGGGTGCGACATCGGGGTGACGTCGACATTGATGTTCGGGTACAGCTTTTGGAACTCTGGAGTGACAAACGCGATCGCTTTCGCCGTCCAGGTCCAGCAGGTGATCGTTCCCTTCAGGTCGGTGTTTACCTGTCCGAACGCGAGTGGCGACAGGATACAAGCCGCGAGAACCAGTAATAGAAGTCTCTTCATTGATCCTCTCCTTCCCTTTTCTGTGTGAGCGAAACCTCAAATGCATCGAGGGTGTCCTTCACCTCCTCCCTTCCCTCGCAGGCCGAGCTGATATATCTCATATTTCGAGATATCGTCCCACGAGATTTCCCATCTGTCAAGAGCGCTTTTGAGAGGTCGCCCGCTTCTGGAGGGCCCTCTGCGGTCCCCCGGCGCGGCCCCCGTGCCTGTTGCCTTCCGCCCGCCGCACGATCTGGCCGGTGGAGAATATCTGCTGGAGGACCAGGGCCGCCGCCCCCAGGACTTCCCCGCGCTCCAGGCGGGACACCTTCACGTCCTTCGTAGAGGCGTACCAGGCGCGCTTTCGCACCGATTCCATGCAGCTGGGAAGGAAGAGCTCGCTCGCCTTGGACAC
The DNA here is from genome assembly GCA_049511935.1 of Spirochaetia bacterium. Taxonomy (GTDB): domain Bacteria; phylum Spirochaetota; class Spirochaetia; order SZUA-6; family Fen-1364; genus Fen-1364. The sequence goes on from JBEKXR010000328.1 coordinate 2,364, forward strand.
GCGGCCGCCGAGGATGATGCACCGGGGGTTGAAGGTATTGATCAGGTTGCTGATGCCTACGCCGAGAACAGCGCCCATGCGGGCGTAGATCTCCCGCGCGAGCCGGTCACCCTGACGGGCGGCAATCGCGACGGTCTCCGCCGTGATCTTGTTGTGATCGCCCCGCGCCGCGGCGAGGATGGCACTGTCGGGATTCGACGGAAGCTCGCGCAGCGCGGAGGCCGCAATGGAGGAGCCCGAGGCCAGCGTTTCCAGGCACCCGCGGTTTCCGCAGGCGCACAAGGGGCCGTCCTGGTCGATGCAGGTATGGCCGAACTCCCCGGCGAAGCTGTCCGCCCCCCTGTAGACCTCGCCGTGGAGCACGATGCCTGCAGCCATGCCGTTGCCGACCAGCACGCAGATGAAGCTGTCCACGCCCTTTCCGTAGCCGAAGAGCAGCTCGCTCAGAACAAAGCAGTTGAAATCATGGTCCACGAAGCAGGGCACACCGAATGCCCGCTCGAACTTCCTCTTCAGGGGCACGTCCTTCAAGTGGGGATGGTGAGGCGCGTAGAGGCAGACGCCGGTGGAGAAATCCACTGCGCCCGGCGCGGCGATTCCCACCCCGGCGAGCAGTGTGCGGCTGATGGAGTGCTTCTGCAGAATACGACGGCCGGTGTCCAGGAGGCAGGCGAGGATCTCGCGGGAGGTGCCGCGCGCATCCACGGGGACTTCCAGCTCGTCGACGACGGTGCCCTTGACGTCCATGAGAACGGCGCGCACAAGGCGGCTTCCCAGCTGCAGCCCGAGGACGAAGTTGGCGCTCCTGTTCAGGTCGAGCTCCACGGGGCGCCGCCCGACGCCCGTGGTGACCGACCCGATTTCCGTGATGATCCCCCGATCCAGGAGCTCCTTGGTGGACGTGGTGACCGTGCCCCAGCTCAATCGTGTTCTCTCCTTGATGTCGACGCGGGAGATCGGGCCCTCTTCCCTGATGCTTCTGAGGATGGCGAGCTGGTTCTTGAGCTTCATGGAGGCGTGGTCGGAGATGCTCATTGTCTTTTCCATTTCGAGGCCAAAGTGTACCGCATTCGCTTCAGAATTGACAGCTTGACGCGGGGACTTTTTCCAGGGAAAATATCTCAGATCGTGAGATAAATAGATCCGCGGGGAGGCAGTATGGGAAGGGCAACACTGGGGCTGATCGTCGGCAACCGCGACGTGTTTCCCGCCGAGCTTGCAAAGCAGGGCAGGGAGGAGATGATCGCACTCCTGGCGAAGGAGAGTATCGACGTCGTCGTGCTGGGGCCGAACGACACCACTGACGGGGTGGTGATGACCTGGAAGGACGCGGAGAAGTGCGCAAAGCTCTTCCGCGACAACGCTTCGAAGATCGACGGAATTTTCGTTACGCTGCCCAATTTCGGTGACGAGCGGGCCGTCGCGGACTCGGTAAAGCTCTCGGGCCTCACGGTTCCGGTATTCGTGCACGCCTGGCCGGACAAGGTGGGGGAGTTCTCGATCGAGCATCGGCGGGACTCCTTCTGCGGCAAGCTCTCCATCTGCAACAACTTCTCGCAGTACGGGATTCGCTACTCGATCGGCAGGCAGCACGTGGTGTCTCCCTACTCTGAAGAGTTCAAGAAGGAGCTGCAATGGTTCGTGGACGTCTGCCGGGTGGTGCGCGGCCTGAAGGGCGCGCGGATCGGCAGCATAGGGGAGAGGACCACCCCGTTCAAGACCGTGCGGTACAGCGAGAAGCTCCTGGAGGCGAGCGGAATCAGCGTGGAATCCAAGAGCCTCGTGGAGACCGTGGCCGAGATCAATGCGCTCTCGGACACCGACCCGAAAGTGGAAGCCAAGCTGAAGAAGCTCACCGGCTACCTGCCGAGCACCCGGGACGTGCCGGGCAAGGCCATGAAAACCACCGCGAAGCTCGGTGTGGTGCTGGAGAACTGGGTCCAGGAATACCGGGTCAACTCGTACGCCATCCAGTGCTGGTCCGCCATGCAGGACGCCCTGAAGATCTTCCCCTGCTCGATCATGAGCATGATGAGCGACGACATGTTCCCCTCCGCCTGCGAGGTGGACGTCATGGGAGCGGTGGCCATGTACGCCCTGCAGCTGGCCGGCGGCGGGCCCTCGGCGCTCTTCGACTGGAACAACAACTACGGGGATGATCCGGACAAATGCGTCCTCTTCCATTGCAGCAACACGGCCCTCTCCTTCATGAAGGAGGCAAAGACCGGGTTGAACGCGATGGCCATCAAGGGCAATCCCCATGACTCCTGCTTCTGTACTCTGCATGGCACCCTGAGGCCGGGGCCCGTGGGCTGGGCGCGCTTCTCAACGGACGATGAGAAGGGGCGGATCGTCGGCTGCATCGGGGACGGGGAGATCACCAACGACAACGCGGAGACATTCGGAACGACCGGCGTCCTGAAGATGCCCCACACGCAGAAGCTGATGTATTTCCTCGCGGCCAACGGCTTCGAGCACCACATGGCGATGAACTACTCTCCCCGCACGGACGTCCTCTACGAGGCGCTCACCAAGTACATGGGCTGGAAGATCTACCACCATAACGGGGAAGACAGGACCCTGTTCGAGAACTGGTAGGGACGCGGCAGGTACGCACACGGCAGGAGCGGGCATGGACAGCAGAGAA
>JBEKXR010000329.1:0-5007 GCA_049511935.1 Spirochaetia bacterium
ACTGCAGGGGGAAACCCGCAGCCGGTGACGATGCTCTTCCGGAAGTCGTCCGGTCGGGCGTTGACCTCGTTCACCGCCGCATCATATGCACGGTAGAAGGCAGCGATCTGCGCCCGTTTCACCGCGAGCGCCTTCTTCGTGAAGAGCAGGACGCCGGGCGTGGTCCCCATGCCGTCCGAATCGGCGAGGAGGTGCGCGCCTCGGGAGGCCGCGAGCGTGGCAAGCGGCTCCGGAAGGCAGGCCGCGTCTACCTTGCCCGCAAGAAGCATCTCCACGCGCGCCGGAAGCTGGACGATCGGCACCAGCTCCAGGCGTGAAGGGTCGGCGCCGGCCGACTCGAGCATGCGCTCGGTCAGGTAGTACACAATGCTGTTCTCGAGGAGTCCGGTTCTGACCCGCGAGGCGGTGCCGGACGGCCAGTCCGCAAGACTTCTCATGCCGCCGCGGGGCGATGCGAGCAGGGCGAAGTTCCCCTCCGTGACCGACGTCACACGGGCTCCGAAACCATGCGCCCATGACTGGATTGCGTTGATCAGGTCGGAAACAGTCCCGTCGAGGGCTCCTGTCTGCAGCGCGGTCTCGCGCTCGAGTTGGCCGTTGAACGGTATAAGGGAAACGGACACTCCCTCGGCCTCGAACAGCCGCCCGGCTTCCGCAACGACGAGCGGAATCGAGTTGTATGCCGGCATGAGGCCGATTCTCAGCTCTGGCTGTATCGCATTCCCGGAAAGCAGTCCTGCTCCGGTCAACAGACCCACGCTGACGATCACTGCAAGCAACGGCTTCTTCATTTCGACCATTCCTTTTCCCTGCGCTCAACTTTACTTCATGAAATACGTGAGGCAGTATAGAAATCCATACACAAGGTGATGAAGCATAACGACCGGGATGATGCCTGCTCTCCGTTCCGGCGGGAGACGCATGAAAAAAAATGGAGGAACAGCAGCAGGCGCCGCGAGGAAGATCAAACGGAGGTGGGGAAAGCTCCCCAGGAAGTACAGGACCACCGGGCTTGCGTATGCGAAAGCAAGCAGCGCACAATAGACGATGACCGCCCGGCGATATCCGATGCGCACGGCGAGCGTCCTGATCTCGAACCGCGTGTCAGCCTCGAAATCGCGCAGCTCGTTGGCCAGGAGGATGAGGGAGATCAGGAAGCTGACGGGAACCGAGGCAAGCACGGAAGTCCACACAAGCGTGCCCGCGACCGCAAAGTAAGCGCCTGGAATCATGACGACGCCCATGAGGAAGAAGACCAGAGTGACCGCAAGACCCCTCCGCTTGTAGTTCAGTGGCTCTCCGGTGTAGAAGAACCCGCCGATCCACCCGACCAGTCCGAAGAGCAGGACTGGCCAGCCCGAGCGCCATGCGAGGAAGAGCCCGAGCAATCCGGTGAACCCGAAGAAGGCAACGCCGACGAGGAATATGAGCACCTCGAGACACTGACGATCGTCGCGCGAGAACCCGAGGCGGGAGATCTTGTCGTCAACCCTTTTCTGACGGAACTCGAAGAAATCGTTGACGAGATTCACTCCCGCCTGCAGTGCGAGTCCCGCGATGACCACGGCAATGGTATTCACGAGGTCGCCGCGACCGTCATGATAGGCAAGCACAACACCAAGCGCGCAGGAGAACCCCGCAATGACCAGCGACGGCATTCTCAGCGCCTTGAAGCCGGCCCGCCACGAGCGAAGATCGAGCCCCAGACGAACGGTGTCGCTCACGAGCTTTCGGATCACCTCTCATCCTCCCCAGAATGGACGGCGGTGAAGATGGAGAACCCGCAGATGACGGGGATGGACACAATGATGGCGAAAATGTCGATCGCTTTGAGCCTCATCGGGCTGACGCAGGGGGGACGCGGCCTTTCTGATCGGCCCCGGCGATTGGGCGGCACTGGACTCGAACCAGTGACCCCCAGCGTGTCGAGCTGGTGCTCTAACCAAACTGAGCTAGCCGCCCCGGTTGCAGAGACAATAGACAGAGCGCTACGCCGATGTCAAGACAGAGGGTTCACATTGTCTGGCCGGTCAGCGCCTTGATCGATTCCTGCTGACCGCCCGTAAGCCGGGGACATGGTCCCTCTCCGGCTCCGGCGCAGGGAGAAGGACCGCGAGATCCACGAGGCGCGCCGAGCTGCCGTCCGGTCTTCGGACGGAACCCGAGACACCCGAGATCGCCTCCGCGTCATTCCCGCCCATGGTCTGCAGGGCAATTTCCCGTCCGCCGACGACGTCGAACAGGAGCACGGCCCCTCCCCGCGGCGTCTTCACGACAACGCCTTCGCGGGGATCGAGCGTGTCATTCATGCGCAGGGTGGGGAGACGTGCGCCCTCGAGCATGTAATCCCCCATTGACATCCCCGCCTCGATGCATTCGACCACGGAAGACGCTAGGATCGCGTACCATGTATCTCCTGCGCGTGCCAGGATAAACTCCGCGAAACGGCTCATCACGGCAGCGGCGGAGCGGAGAGTCAGAATGACGGATGCGCTTTCTCCGTTCCGGCTTTCCACCTCAAGGGTGCCGCCTTCGCGAGCCAGGCGTCGCTGAACGGCCCCAAGAGCACCCTCCAATTGCTCAGTGTCCGGCGCGCCACCCGCAAGCTCGATCCGAACGGAAAGGTCCTCCCCCGCGGCGCGCGCAATAATCGAAAGCCGGGCGGCGCGCACTTCTGCGCCCCGTCTTGGATTCCGTCCCCTGGTCCTCGACAGACCGATCATGGCGCGCACGCAACTCTTTGTCAGGGCGCCCACGGTTTCCGCCCGGGCGGCATCTACCTCGAGGGTCGTCGGCTCCTGGACGACTTCCACGATCCGACCTGCACTCCTCGCGGTCCTCCGTGCGAGACGGGGAAGGTCCTCCAACAGCGCGTCCAGCCGGACGCTTCGAAGCGATCCGAAAGCGGTTTCTGCCCTCTCCGCGGCACGGGTCCCCAGGAGGGCGGCCTCTCTCACGGCCACGGCGCTCTGCGACAGCGACTGCTCGAGCGCCGACGCATTCACGCTGAGTGCGCTCAACATCCCTGCAAGCTCGGCAGCAACCGATGCCGCCGGCTCCCCTCGCGCAACGCGCCCAAGGCCAGCGGGGAGGGCCTCGCGCAGTCCGATCACGGCGAGTTCATGGGCTGCCAATGCGGACCGGTATCTCTCTTCGATACTTGCTGAATCCTCGGCCGCCCGGGCAAAGGCCGCAGAGGCGGCCCTCGCGTCGCCCGCCGCCTCGCCGGCCGCGACCAGCCGGGCAGCTTCGACACGCGCCCAAAGCACGGGAGCTCCCGAGAACGCGGCCGGCACGGTCCACGCCCCCGGGTGCGCGAGCATCTCTTCCAGGGTCGCCGCTGCGGATGACGCGGACAGAGGCTCGGAGCCGCCGCCCGAGACGGAGTCGAGCGCGTCGCTCGCAATTCGCGCAACCGACGCGAGCACGGACCCCAGTTCGGGCGTCACGGCCAGGGAGCCCGTTCGAGTTGCCCGCACGATGTCCTGGACACGCCGCGCGAGGCGGTCCACGTTCGGCATGCGCCGGGCGTCGATGGCCGATTTCAGCGTATGTGCCGCACGGTACGCCTCGTCAAGGAGCGCCGGAGCTTCGGCAAGGTCACGGGAGGCTCCAAGTGACTTCTCGAGAAGAGCGAGCTGGTGCTGCGCGTTTTCCACCGCGTCTTCGCCCAGACTCTCGATCGAGAAACCGCCGTCCGGGAGTTCGTCATTCATGCCCATCAATTGTATGCCCGTCAAAGGCAAAGTCAAGCGAACCGCAAGGAGTACCGTGCGCTCAGCAAACCGCACGGAGTACCGTGCGCTCAGGGGCACTCCGCAATTGACTGCACAGGGAGGCCTGTGTAGTATGGGCTTCTCGACAGGAGGTGCCCGTGGTCTTTCTTGTGGTCGAGAGCTCGCTCACTGTGCGCGAGTCGCTCTGCTACGTCCTGCTTGCGTTCGGTGTCCGCGGCGTACCGGTCGCCACCAGGAAAGCGGCCCTCGAAGCCCTCGGAAAGGGAAGTGCGATCGACGGGGCCATCGTCGACATCGACAACAAGGATGTCGAGGGCATCCAGTTGATCACGGAATTGAAGGAATCGGAGATCACGCGCGGGATTTCGGTGATCGTGCACACCATCCAGACGAGCAAGGACTTCGTGATGCGCATGGTGGATCTCGGCGTCGCAGGCTACCTCCTGAAACCATTCAACCCTGACACGGCGAAGGCGAAGCTTGCCGCAATTTTCTCCAAGCTTGCCACGCACAACAGCCAGCGGCGACACATCCGCATCAAGCCAAGTCCCGACGAGCTCGCACGAGTGAGTTTCCGCCTGGGCCGCTCGAAACAGCTAACATCAGGAAGGATCGTGGACATCTCCCTCGGAGGAATGGCCGCAGAGCTGTTCAACCCGCCGGACAACGAGTCAATCTCCCAGGGCACTTCCCTCTCGCGGATGGAGATCTCGCTCGCGGGAAAGGTGCTTACGCCTTCCGCGAGCGTCGTCATCTACAAGTCCAAGGTCCTCGCGGTCAGGTTCGAAATCATCAACCCGACCGACAAGAAGGCGCTGGAACGCTATATTTTCAAAAGCATCTCGTCGTGATAAGCTCTTCCGACATGGAGGTGGAAATGGACGTGTTGAAAAGTACCCGGGCATTCGCACGAGCGGCACTCCTCGGGCTTTTCCTGTTCCATGCCGGCCTCGCATTCCCCGCCAACATCGTCGTACCAAAAATGGATCTCATTACTCGAGGTGCCATGAACGGCGGAGCATTTACCCTGCAAACGTACGGCGATATCACCCTCGCGGTGGAGGGGGGATACAAGTTCGGCGGCTCGCTGGCCTTCAATGTCCAAAACCTCAACCTGGAGTTTCCCTCCCTCACCCCCCCCACGATCCCTCTGGGATTTCTTTCAGCAAGCATCATAGTAAGGGATCTGTTCTCGGCGCCGCTTTCCCTCACGTATTTCGTGGGGCAGAACGACACGTTCTGCTCAGGGGATGGCTTTTCTCTTTTCGGC
>JBEKXR010000330.1:0-5006 GCA_049511935.1 Spirochaetia bacterium
GAAGCTGATGCTCGAAATCCGTACGGGCCTGCCGGTGGCATCGATCATCGTTCGTGGCGGGGTACGCGACGTCACCTCATTCTCCCGTCAGATAAGTTTCTTCCCGATGATGATCTCTTCGATCTGCTCGATCGTTGTTTCGCTCTTTCTCAAGTCTCCCACCTTAAACAAAAATGGTGATAGCAGGACATGGTTGTCAATCTTTTTTGGAAGTTTAACCACTCCGAATGAGTGGCCCCGCCTATTTCCTGACCTCCATGGCCACGGAGAAAAGTGCCTCGACATTCGCCCACGGGAAACCCGGATCGATTTCGATGTAGAGCCATGACCCGCCATGCGCGGTGTCGAACGTGTCGAGGAGTCGCAGCACATAGTCGCGAACCTGGCGCGGCGATCCGCGCTGCATGAGATCCCCCCGGTCCGGATGCAGCTGCACCGCGATCCCCAGTTCGCGGCATCGCCGCGCCAGCTCCTTCAGGTCGTAGAGGGGCAGCTGGGGCCACAGCGCCGTGACCCCGACTTCCCGCAGGTCCTCCAGAACGTCCGTGACCTGTCCGCAGGTATGGAAGAATACGCTCCGGCCGTCACGTCGGATCGGATCGAAGAGCTCGTTGTATCGAGGCTTGAAGAAGCGACGGAAAGCCGCGGGGGAAATCATCAGCGCGTTCTGCGTGCCGAGATCGTCGCCGAAGGCCACCGCATCGCAGCCCAGGAGCAGGGCGTGCCGCGCGAGGGCCTTGTTGTAGGCATTGATGATCTCCGCGATCCTGTTGATCTCCGCCGTGTCATCTTCGATGTCCATCAGGATCAGCTCGAATCTTCGCACCCAGCGGAGCGTCTCGAATAGGGCGCCTCCCTCCCCGATGAGGTACCACTTCTGCATGTGCCGCCCTGCCGCTGCACGAGCCTCCTCGAACTGGAGGCCGGCTGTTGGCGGAGGTTCAGGACCCCGCCAGCTATCCAGCGCAGAGAGGTCATTCAAGGGCCAGCCGATCGGGTGGCCCCAGACGCCGAAGATCCGGTATTCCCATATTGTGCCCCAGGCGTCGGTCCGAATGGCGTGGTAGCGGCCGTCAGGGTCGAAATCCGCTGCCGGGGGTGGATCGGGCAGCTTCATCTGCCCTGCGTCGCCGAAATCATGGCCGCACGCGCGTGCCAGGTCGAGGAGCTTCTGGCCGTGCTCATACAGGCCGGCCGGAGAAGGGGCGATCTGCAGCGGAATCCTGTCCGGGGTCCGAAATAAAAGGGCGGTCTCGACCCTTTCTCTTGGCAGCATCGACGAACAGTAGCACGCGCTCCGCGGGTCGTAAATCGGGAAAACGCATCAGCGCCGACGAAGCGATTGGACTCCGCCTCCTTTGGCTTGATCCCGCGGCCGATGCCGAAGCCCTCACGTTGTGGCGGGCCGCGGGAACTCGTTGACGTGCTGGTATGCAGGATCCTTGGCCTGGAGCCTCATGATCGCCAGAATCTCGCTCCATGCCGGGATCAGCCCATGCACAGTGACCGGCATCTGCCTTGCGATTGTCCTGTGCAGCTCCCCGAGGTTGTAGCAGGGAACCGCCGCGTACATATGATGCTCCGTATGATAGTTCATCTGGAAGTAGAGGAACCGGACAAAAGGGTTCAGCTCGATCGTGCGGCAACACAGCCTGAAGTCCGACACATTGTCCTGGAGGCCGATGTGCTGGGTGATGTTGATGAGCCACTGGAAGCCTCCCGCATAGAATCGCGCAAAGCTTATGACAACGGCGAACAGCCAGTGCCCGCTCGCCACTGAGGCGACGATGATGACGACGTGACCGAGCAGGACTATCCGAGCCCAGCGTTTCAGAAGTCGGAGCCCGACCTTGTCCCGTTCCGGGAACAGGGTGCGCTCCCAGCTGGTCTTCAGGCGGCCCATACTGTGACGAATCATGGTGCTTGCCACCTTGTAGAAGCCCAGAGGGTTCACCACCGCGCACAGGAGAAACGTTCGTATGGTCAACTGGAGGGGAAGGACAACTTCCTCATCATCGGGGGGATGAAGGGTGCTCGCATGGTGGCGGATGTGGCTTGCCCGGAACATCACGTGACTGTTCCAGCTCAGGAACGAGAAGACACGAAGGAAAACCGTGTTCAGATGTTTGGATTTGAATATGGTCCCGTGCACCAGCTCGTGGAAGCCGTTGAGCAGGAACGCGTAAAATGTGCCATGAATGAAGAGGATGACGAAAAGCCATGGCAGGGGCAGATGGGCATATGCATAGAAAGCGGCCGTGCCGGTGAGGATCAGAAGGCACAGGTAGGGCACGGTCTGCAGAAATCCCTTCCAGTTGCTTCGCTGGGTGAGCTCGCGCAGCCTCTCCTTCGCTATCGGCACCCGGTACCAGTTGATCGGAACACCGCCCTCGGCAGATGAAGTGACGCTCTCGCTCATCATCACTCTCCTTCGACAGGTCGAAAGATACTTCTCCAGGGCTCTTGGCGTGAAGAGAAATCAGAGACTCCTGAGGGAGACGTATCCTGCCGGCACGATCGCTCAGCGCTGGCTGAATGCACTGACGGCGAGGGACACCAGGATAAGTGCTCCGATAGCCACGTCTTGAAAATACGCGTTCACTTGAAGCATGTTCAGCGCGTTCGAGATGATGCCGGTGAGAAGCACGCCAAAAAACGTGCCGATGATTTTCCCTTTGCCGCCAGTCATCGGCGTCCCTCCGATGACCACGGCCCCGATGGCCTGCAGCTCGATCCCGCTCCCGGTGGAGGGTTGCGCTGCACCGATGCGAGACAGCAGCAGCGTCGCCGCCGCGCCGACGAGGAGACCGTTGATGATGAAGAAAACCAGCTTGTTGAGGTTGATGGGAATCCCCGAGAGGTAGCTGGCCTGGGGGTTGCTCCCGATGGCGAACGCACGGCGTCCCAACTTCATGTATTTCAGGATGAAGTGGATGATGAGATACCCCACGATGCTGACGATGAAAAGCAGCGGGATGATGTTGAAGAACCTCTTCGTTCCCAGGAACTCGAACTTTCCGTAGATGAGCTGGAGGACACCCTTCGTGAATGCCAGTGCGATTCCCCGAAAGATCCCGATACACGCGAGGGAGATGATGAACGAAGGAGCGCGGAACCCGATGGAGCACGCGCCGACGAAGAAGCAGTTGAAGGTTGCCAGCAGGATTCCGACGACGACGGGCACGACATAGCCGTAGCCTGCCTTGATCATGATCGCCATGACGCAGGCGGATATCCCGATGTTTGCGCCCACGGATATGTCGAAATTTCCCGATATCATGAGGAGGGTCGCCCCTGCGGCTACAAGGCCGAGAACCGATACCTGCTCGAGGATGTTCTCGATATTGTTCAGGCCGAAAAAACGCGGGTTGATGAGCCCCGTCACCACGGCAAGGGCCGCCTCCACGATGAGGAGGAAGACCCACTGGTTTCTGAAGATCGCGGCGGTTCTCTGCATTTCAGACTCCGATGAAGTGCTTGATGAGCATTTCTTCCGTGACCTCTTGTCGGTCGAGGACGTGCGTGAGGCGCCCCCCCCGCATGACCCCGATGCGGTCGCTCATCGATATCAGCTCGGGCATGTCGGAAGACACCATGATGATGCTCTTCCCATTTTTCGCGAGCTCCACGATGAGACCGAAAATCTCTGCGCGCGCACCGACGTCGACGCCCTTCGTGGGTTCGTCAAAGATGTAGAGGGTCGCGTCGCTCAGCAGCCACCGCCCGATAATCGCTTTCTGCTGGTTGCCTCCCGAAAGCTCAGCGATGGTCTGGGATTCATCGTCGCTGACCGCGATCCGAAGTCTCTGTACCATCTCGCGCACTTGCCGACGCTCCGCGGCGAGATTCAGCACCGGTGGCTCGTAACGCTCGTTGTGCACGATGGCGATGTTCTCCGTGACGCTGCGGGGAGTGAACATGGCCAGCTTTTTCCTGTCCTCCGTGATGAGACAGATGCCGGCGTTCACCGCGTCGTAGGGAGAGTTGACCTGGACGGCCCGGCCGTTGATGAGGATCTCCCCGCTGTCCCTCTTATCCGCGCCGAAAATCAGGTTGACCAACTCGCTCCTTCCTGAACCGACCAGCCCCCCGATTCCGAATACTTCACCCCGGCGCACATCGAAGCTCACGTCTTCCACTACGCCGCGGCGGCCGAGGTGACGCAGCTCGACCTGCACGGGACCAGGCTCCACCGTCTCCTTGGTGTAGAAAAGAGAAGCATCCCGACCGACCATCTTGCGGATGACCGAGGCCATGTCGATCTGGTTCACTGGGAACGTTCCCATACTCTCCCCATCCTTGAGAATCGTAATCGTGTCTCCGATCTCGAAGATCTCCTCCAGGTAGTGAGAGATATAGATGATCCCGATTCCCTTGCGCTTCAGGTCCCGGATGAGGTCCATGAGAGAGTTGGTCTCTTCCAGGCCGAGGGAGCTTGTCGGTTCGTCCATTATGATGATTTTCGCATCCTGATGGAGGGCTTTCACGATCTGCAACATCTGCTTCTGGGCCGAAGAAAGGTTCTCCACCAGCACATCTTCCTTGAGATTCAGACGAAGTGATTTGATCAGTGATCGCGCCTTCTCGTTCTGATGGCGGGTATCCACCATGAGGGGGAACGCGGCCCTCCGTTCCCCGCCCAGAAAGATGTTGTCTGCAACTGTAAGGCTCTCGATGAGCTCTGACTCCTGATAAACGGTAGATACACCCAGCTCGATTGCCTGTCGTGGGGAGAGTGCTTTGTGTTCCGTTCCCTGGATGATAATTGAGCCGGATTCCGGCGTAATGGCTCCCGAGAGCAGCTTGGTGAGCGTCGACTTGCCTGCCCCATTTTCACCCACAAGGCAGTGGACTTCACCCTCCCGCAATTCGAAACTCACTTCATTCAGCGCCTTGTGAGTGCCGTAGATCTTCGTTGCACTGCGAATCGACGCAAGCACACGATACTCCTGCATTCGTTCGTGACGGTGTCGAAAAGAAGCCGCGCGGGAGAGTTCTCCCGCGCG
>JBEKXR010000331.1:0-5002 GCA_049511935.1 Spirochaetia bacterium
GTGCTCGCCTGGAAGGAACAGTACTTCATCGGATGCGACGTGTCCCCGTGCGTTTTCGAGATGTACTGGCGCCTGCGGGGGCTCGAGAACGCCATCCTCGACATCGCCATGGACCCGGATCTCACGCGCGCAATGTTCGGCAAGTGCGCGGAGTTCGCGCTGCTGCTCTCGCGCCGCGCCTGCGCGGAGCTTCCCATCGACTGGCTGTGGTGCGGGGATGATGTGGCAGGACAGGCGGCGATGGTCATGAGCCCCGCCACGTGGCGCGAGCTCATCAAGCCGTTGATGGCAGAGATCTTTGCCGCCGGCAGGTCGTACGGCCTCTGGGTCGCCCACCATTGCTGCGGAGCGCTTCGCCCGATCATTCCGGACCTGGTTGAGATCGGCCTGGACGTGCTCAACCCGGTGCAAGCCGGCTGCCCGGGGATGGACGCGCAGGAGCTGAAACGGGAGTTCGGCGATGTCCTGTCGTTCATGGGCGGCGTGGACACACAGAACCTCCTGCCGTTCGGCAGCGCGAGCGAGGTTCGGCGGGAAACGGAGAAGCTGATCCAGGGCATGACGGCGGGCGGGGGAGGGTACATCCTTGCCGCCTCGCACACGATTCCTCCCGAGACGCCCGACGAGAACATCTTCGCGCTCTACGAAGTCGCGGGAATCGGCAGGGAGGAGATCATGGACCGGGCCGCGGACTTCAGGGCTGCGGGCACTCCTCACGCATTGTAGTTCCGCGAGGAAACGTCCATCCCCTGTCCCGTCCAGTTGGTGTGGAAAAACTGCCCCCGGGGCCTGTCCAGGCGCTCATAGGTATGGGCGCCGAAGTAGTCCCGCTGGGCCTGCAGGAGGTTGGCAGGAAGGCGTGCCGTCCTGTACCCGTCGTAGAAGCTCAGCGCCGTGGAAAATGCGGGAATGGGGATTCCCTGCTGGAACGCAGCCGCAACGCTCCGTCGCCAGGATTCCTGGCATCGAGAAATGACGTCCGTAAAGTAGGGATCAAGCATGAGGTTGGAAAGAGCAGGATCTCTGTCGAAGGCGTCCTTGATTTTTCCCAGGAATACACTGCGGATGATGCAGCCGCCGCGCCACATCAGTGCGATCCCGCCATAGTTCAGGTTCCAGTGGTACTCCTTCGCCGCTTCCCGCAGCAGCATGTAGCCCTGCGCATATGAGACGATCTTCGATGCCAGAAGCCCCTGCCGCAGGTCCTCGATGACAGATTTCGGTTTTCCCTTGATCCGGGCCGCGGGTCCCTTCAGGACGCGGGAGGCGCTCACCCGCTCGTCCTTCATCGCGGACAAGCACCGGGCGAACACCGCCTCGCCGATCAGGGTGACGGGCATCCCCAGGTCGAGGGCCGACACGCTCGTCCACTTGCCGGTCCCCTTCTGGCCGGCGGTGTCGAGGATCTTCTCCACCAGCGGCTCACCGCCATCCTCCTTGTGGGAGAGGATGTCGCTCGTGATCTGGATGAGGTAGCTGTCCAGCTCGCCGCGGTTCCATTCGGCGAACACCTCATGCATGTCGGAGGCGCTCATGCCAAGCCCGTCCCGCATGAACTGGTAGGCCTCGCAGATGAGCTGCATGTCGCCGTACTCGATGCCGTTGTGCACCATCTTCACGAAATGTCCGGCTCCGTCCTCCCCCACCCAGTCGCAGCAGGGCACGCCGTCTGTCTTCGCCGCGATCGCCTGGAAGATCTCCTTCACCAGCGGCCAGGCCCGCGGGTCCCCCCCCGGCATGAGGGAAGGGCCGTGGCGCGCGCCCTCTTCCCCGCCGGAGACCCCGGTGCCGATGAAGAGCAGTCCTTTCTCGGCGAGGGACTTCGCCCGGCGGATCGTATCCGGGAAATGCGAGTTGCCTCCGTCGATGATGCAGTCGCCAGGCTCCAGGTGAGGCAGGAGCTGATCGATCGTCTGGTCGACGGCCTCTCCTGCCTTCACAAGGAGCATCACCCTGCGCGGTCTCTTCAGGCCCGTCGCGAGCTCCGCCACGCTGTGCGCCCCCCGGATAGTCGATCGGCCGCGCGCCGCATCGCGGAGGAACTCGTCCACGGTCGCGACGGTGCGGTTGAACACGAGGACCGACCAGCCGTGATCGTTGATGTTCAGGACCAGGTTCTGGCCCATGACCGCGAGCCCGATCAGCCCGAAATCCGCGAGTTGTTCCATCGTGACTCCCTTCCTCAGCGAAAGTGTGCGCGCGACGCCCAGAGTCCTGTCGCGGGATTGGAGATGTAGAAGACGCGCTCGCCGCCCGGAAGCTCGTTCCAGCCATCCCGAAGGACGCGGGGATCGTAGCGCGCGCTCATCGTCGCAAGATCCCCGTAACGGAATCCCGCCTTTTCCACTTCGTCCCGCGTGAGGCCGGACGGGCAGTAGGTGATGGCGAACCTCTCTTCCGATGAGCCATGAATCAGGTGAGCAGCGACGCTCAGGTTCTCCTGCAGATCGCGGTTCTCCTCCACGAGTTTCAGGATCCGGGGCGTCGTGAAGTAGCCGTACTTGCGGATGAGGGCGTCGATGCCCGGATCTTCGCCGAACTGACCCACCCCCGGGGCGAGCACGATGAGCTCGCCGGCGTCCGCGATGGCCATCCGCGTGCGATAGATTGACTTGTTGCCCAGCCAGGTGCTCTTGAACTCCCCCGGGTCCAGGAAGACGACGACCTTCGCCAGCGGCTCGTCGAGGAGCTGCACGTTCACCTCTCGCGCAAGGGCCGCCGCCTGGGTGAACACCTCCCGGTCATTGCCGACGAACAGCCCCTTGAGGGCGAGGCTCCCCGCGGGCTCCCGGCCGACGACGGTGAGCACGTGCACGATGGGAAGGCGGGAGGCGAATCGGACGGCCGCTTCGTCGAGGACCGCCCGCACCGGGGTCTCGGCGCGCCCCATCATCCGCTCCATGCCGTACACGGCGCCGAGGTAGTGGCTCTTGTTGATCGCTTCCGCTCCGCCCGCCCCTATGAAGATGTTCTTCATGTGGCCCGCCATCCCGACGACCTCGTGGGGGACCACCTGGCCGATCGAGAGGATGAGATCGTGGCCCCCCCGGGCGATGAGCCGGTCGACCTGGGCCGGCCAGTCGAAGGAGAGGGCACCCTCGGAGACCTCGCGGATGAAATCTGCCGGCACGCGGCCGAGAGTTTCAAGGTCCTGTTTCCAGCGGTGGACTCGGAAAAGCCCCCGCGGCACGCGGCCGAACATCTCCCGCTTCTCCGCGTCTGTCACCTCGAAATGGGTTCCAGTGGCGGGAAGCACGTCCGTGAGCGCCGTGCCATAATGCTCCCAGGCGAGCTCCGTGATTCGTCCCGCGCGCGAATGGAAACGAGTGAAATCCGGCGGCACGGCGAGCACGCGTCGACGGCGCCCCAGCGCTCTCAGCGCCTGAAAGAGTCCCTCCTTGAGCTCATCGTCGGAAATCGTCTCGAGTTTCGAGCCGCGCGCGTAGAAGGTCACGTCGGGGGGAAGGATATACAAATTCGGCCGCTTGAAATAGTATCTGCTCCACCATGAGCTACGCGGATGAGATGTTCGGACTTGCGGGAAAGACCATCGCCATTACGGGCGCCGGCGGCGTCATCGCGGGAGCGATGGCCGAGGCCCTGCTCAAGGCGGGAGGCAGCGTGGGCCTCTGGGCCCATCGGAAGGAGAGCGCCGACGCGGCCCTTGCCCGGCTCACCGCGGCGGGTGCCGCGGCGGACCGGCTGCTTGCGCTGGAGGCCGATGCCGCGGACCGATCTTCCGTGCGCGATGCGCTGGAGAAAACCGAACAGAGGTTTGACGCCGTTCATGTTCTCGTCAACTGCGCCGGCGGCAACCGCGGAAAATCCCCGTTCCTCGAGCTGGACGTGGCCCAGTTCGAAGAGGTGCTGAGGCTCAATCTCACCGCGGGCCTCATCGTGCCGACGCAGGTCGTCGCCGCGCGCTGGATCGAGCGGAAAGCCCGGGGCTGCATCATCAACCTCGCCTCGATGTCCTCCTTCATCCCCCTGTCAGGTGTCTGGGCATACGATGCGGCCAAGGCGGCCGTGCGCAGCCTCACCATGGCCACGGCGAAGGAGTTCGCACCCCACGGGATCCGGGTGAACGCCCTGGCACCGGGGTTCTTCCTCGGCAACCAGAACAGGGCGCTGCTCGTCGACCAGGCCACCGGGGAGCTCACGGAGAGAGGGCGCAAGATCATCGCGCACACTCCCTTCGGCCGGTTCGGCGAGGTCGGCGAGCTGGCCGGTGCCCTGCTCTTCCTCGCCAGCGAGGCTGCATCGGGATTCGTGACCGGCGTCACCCTCCCCGTGGACGGGGGCTACCTGGTGGACAACATCTGAGAAGGAGGGCTCGCGATGGAGAAGGTTGCCCGTCTGGTCATGAGCTCGGGTCTGGCGGGGGCAGCCGGGAACCAGTTCGCCGCGCTGAAGGCCGGCCCGGACCCCTGGATCGTCGGTGAGGGCCGGCGCATCTATCGCCGCTCACTCCGGTTTCGGGACGGAATCCTGTATTTCATCGGATTCGACGGAACGGAAAAACACCTCTACCTGCTCGGCACCTCCCCGATCCGCACGGACTTCACGGGGATCTCCGCGACGGTCGGCGGCCTGCACCTGTGCCAGGCGGAGCTTTCCACGGAGAACGCAAGGGTCCTCCACGCGCTCTACCCCTTCACGGCACCCGTTTCACTGCGGCAGAGGATCACGACCATTGGCTGCGGCGACCGGCTGGGTCTTGCCACGCCCGGTCACATCCGCGCCCTGAGGGGCTTCGACGCGGCGCCGGTCCTCGCCCAGCAATCCGTGCGTGAGCTCACCCTGACCCGGCGGGATTTTCCGGGCGTCGTGCGGGATGCCTCGTTCCTGGTCTTCCAGGAGGGATACGAGGACGGCTACGGCGCCGACGGGGACCACCTGAAGAACATCCGTGACATTGACCTGGCCATCGATGCGGGGATGCCGATGATCACGCTCGACCTCACGGAGGTCATGGCCGCGGAGCCCGCGGACTGGAGCGAGA
>JBEKXR010000332.1:0-4979 GCA_049511935.1 Spirochaetia bacterium
TGCTACCGGCTGTACACCAAGAAGGACCTGGACGGGAGACCCATGTACACGATGGAGGAGATCCTCCGCACGGATCTCTCCGAGGTCGTCCTGCGCATGGCGGAGCTGGGCATCAGGGATTTCGAGTCCTTCGATTTCCTCTCCCCGCCCGGGCAGGACGGCATCAAGGCGGCGGTGGAGACGCTCCGCCTGCTGGATGCGCTGGATGAGGAGCGCGCGCTGACCGAGACGGGCCGGATGATGTGCATCTTCCCGATCCTCCCGAAGCACGCACGGATGATCGTGGAGTCCATTCGCTCCTACCCGTCGGTGCTCGCGGAAGTCATCCTGGCCGCCACATTCCTCTCCGTGAACTCCCCTTTCCTGCTGCCCGCGGGCGAAGAGCTCGAGGCGCGCCGCGCTCACCATACCTTCCGTGACCCGCTGGGAGACTTCGTCTCCTACCAGCGGATCTTCGAAGCGTTCCTGCGCGCGGGCAACAAGAGCAGGTTCTGCGACTCGCACTACCTCGACCTGCGCACGATGAACGAGATCGCCAACATCAAGGGACAGCTGGAGGAGATCGTGAGCTCGCTCGGCGTGCCCATCGGGTCCGGCGGTCCCTGGGACGACTACCTCTGCGCAATCTCGCGCGGCCTCATCCAGTTCGTTTGCGAGCGGACTGGCAAGGGGATCTACCGCAGCCTCACCGCCGACCGGATCCAGATCCACCCGGGCTCCCTGATGTTCCGCGAGACTCCGCCGTACATCGTGGCCGGGGAAATCGTCCGCACGTCCCGGATGTATGCGCGCTCCGTCTCGCCCCTTCGGAAGCAGCTTCTGTCCCGGATCTCCCCGGTCCTCCAGGGCGCCTTCGGCGGCGGCGTGCCGGCATCAGAGCAACGGGAGGCGGCGCGAGAGAAAGCGCGCGATTTCACGAACCAGATCAGGATCGGGCCCCAGGCCTTCCCGATCCGCGCGATCAAGGGCGGGCGGAAAATGGTCGTGCTGGAATGGGAAAAGCTGCGGCCCGTGCTCCAGGAGATCGCTCCGGCGAGCCTGCCGAGCTACAAGAACCTGCGGGGTACGATCGTGTGGAACGGCCATGAGATATTCGAGGGAATGAAGCTGGGCACCGTCCTCTCCCTCGCTCCCTACCTTCACACCGATGAGGGGGTCTGGGAGAAGTGGCCGCAGGGCCGGACCTACTCCTTCGCCGCGAACGGCGGGGAGTTGTGCGAGCACCTGCCCAGGCTCCTCTGCCTCTGCCCGCTGCAGAAGAAGAGCAGGAGGCTCGGGTTTCTCACGATGTACACCGACTGGAAAGGCAACTACTGGTTCAAGTCGGAAAAGAGCCTCCTGACGGCCCGCACCGAAACTCTTGCCAGCCTTGAGAGCCTGGCGGACGAGCCCGGCGAAATCCTCGCGCCCGAGGATCGCGAGACCGCCGCCCGGCTGTATCACCTTATCTCCGACATGCTGGAGCAGTAGGAGCACTTCCGAAGGAAACGCGAAAGGAGCCCCAGCGCAAATGTCACGGAGTACCGTGACCGTGGCAGCCCGGTCGCTCCTGGCGACATTCCGTCCGCCCCCGCACGGGGTACCGTGCTCGGGCGGACGGCGGGAGCGGTGGGGAGACTCCGAGGAGGCCCTACCCGTCTGAGAGAACGACGCCTTCCTTGGTCTCGATGATGATCTCTTCCTTCCCGCGGGCCGAGTAGGCGATGACCTCGCGCTTGAGCAGCTGCGCGAGGATCCCCTGCACGTCCTTGTCGCTCATCCCGAGGTGCTGCACCGCCCACGAAGTGAACTCCGCGATTCTCACCCTGTTGCCCTTGAACGTGGCCACGCCTTTTTCCCTCGCGTACTGCACGAGCCCCGACCAGAGCTGGTTCTGCCTGTTGGTCGTCATGATGTTCTGGATGATCGCGTCCGCCCGGCGAATCCGCTCGGAAAGGACCCTGTTCATCTTCCGGGCGAAATCGGGGTTCGAGCCGATCATGCTGTCGTACAGCTTCTCGTTGAGCACGAGCACCCGGGTCGGCTGCACGGCAACAGCGGAGGCGGACCGGGGCTGTTTCTCGATAATGGCCATCTCCCCGAACATGTCGCCCTTCTGAAGCGTGGTGAGTATCTTGCTCGAGGACTGCCCCGTGGCTTTGCGGATCTCGACGATCCCCTGGATGATGATGAACATCTCGTTGCCTTCGTCGTTTTCCCTGAATATCACGCGTCCCTGGTCGAAAAAGCGCACATGCTGATCGAAGGTGCCCTTGTCGATTCTCATGACGAGATTCGCTCCTTTTATCACCCTTCGCGGTCTGCGAGCGCGGCGGCAAGATCCTCCGGTGCCGCATCCCGCAGGCGCACGTCTCCGACGTCGCAGGGGATGACCAGCCGGGTGCCGCCCGAACTTCGTTTCTTGTCCAGTCCGAAATACGCCTCCAAGGCGTCGAAACCCGCATCCGCCGCGAGCCGATACCCATACCGGCGCAGCAGGGCGCGGACCCTCCGGGCGAAGGAAGGGTCCGTCATCCCGAATCGAAGTCCGGCTGAGAGGGACCGCCCGATCCCCCACGCCACGGCCTCGCCATGCGTCCAACCCGTGAACCCTGTCGCGCTCTCCAGCGCATGACCGAATGTGTGTCCGAGGTTCAGGATGGCGCGGTTCCCTTTTTCCCGCGGGTCCTCCTCCACGATGCGGCCTTTCACTGCAAGGGTTCGGCTGATCATCTCCTCCACCACGGCGGGCTCCCGGGAAAGGATGCGCTCCGATGCGTTCTCCAGCAGGATCAGCAGGCCTGCATCGCCGATCAGGGCGGTCTTGATCACCTCGGCCAGCCCGGACAGGTACTCCCTGTCGGGAAGGCTTCTCACCGCTTCCGGAGCAATGACGATGCGATGGGCGGGGTAGAACGTGCCCACGAGGTTCTTGTAACCGAGAAAATCGATGCCCGTTTTTCCCCCAAGGGACGCATCGACCATCGCCAGGAGCGTCGTGGGAACGAGAACGAGCCGGCATCCCCGCATGTACAGGGAGGCGGCGAAAGCGGTGATGTCGCAGATCACACCTCCGCCGACTCCCGCGATCGTCGCGTCCCTCCCCAGCGCGTGCTCGGTGCACCGCGCGAGCACGGCGTTCACGCTCTCCCATTGTTTCGCTTTTTCCCCCGCGGGCAGGCAGACCGCATTCGAACCCGCGGCGCCGAACCTCGCGGCCGTGTTCGCGTCGAAGACCGTGACCGACGCCTCGGGACAGGAAGGCTCGGTCTCGAACCTCACCTCGGTCGTGACGCCCCCCACATCGAAGGACATCGCCGCGGTCATGCGACCTCGCCTCCCAGGGCGGTGAAATCGCGGATGAAATCCGGGTACGACACGCGCGAGCAGTCGAAACCGGCTACTTTCACGCCGCCGGGGATGCCCGCGCCCGCCACTGCTGCCGCCATTGCGATTCGATGATCGCCCTGGGGATCGACGACACCGGCACTCAGAGCCTGGGGGCCGTCTACCGCGAAGCCGTCCTCGAAGACCTCCAGCTTTCCGCCGAGGCATTCCGCCATGCGGGCAATCATGGCAAGCCGGTCGCTCTCCTTGACACGCAGCTCAGACGCGCCCCGCACCTCGGTGCGGCCGTGCGCGAAAAGGGCGAGCACCGCCAGGAGAGGGATTTCATCGATGAGCTCGGGGACTTCTTCCGCGGTCACCGTCGCACCCCGGAGCGCGGCGGGATTGACCGTGATGGACCCGGCGGGCTCTCCGAGAGACGAGCTTTCCCCGACGATGTCCGACGAGGCTCCCATGCGGCGGGCTACCTCGAGAAACCCGCATCGCGTCGGGTTGACCCCGCAGCCGTGAATCGTCAGCTTTCGGCCGGTGACGAGCGCGGCGGCAACGAAGAACGCGGCGGATGAGACGTCGCCCGGGATGTCCGCATCGAATCCGGGAAGACTTTTCACGGGGTCCACTCGCAGGCATGAATCCTGACGATCCAGGCGTACGCCCAGGGCGCGCAGCATCCTCTCCGTGTGGTCACGGGAGCCGATCTTTCCGCTGATGCGGGAAGCGCCGGTCGCCCGGAGGGCGGCCATGAGGAGGCTGCTCTTCACCTGGGCACTGGGAACCGGGAGGTCCCAGGAAAGCGGCCGGAGATCCCCGGAGCCGGGGATGAAGCATAGCGGGGCGAACCTGCCCGATTCTCTTCCTTCAATGCGAGCGCCCATCTGGCGCAGGGGCACCACCACCCTGCCCATGGGCCGGCGTACCAGGGAGTCGTCGCCGCTCACGACGGCAAAGATTTTCTGGCCGGCGAGGAGTCCGGAAAGCAGCCGTGCGGTCGTCCCGGAGTTTTCCGCGTCCAGGGGCCTGACCGGCTCGGCGAATCCGCGCAGCCCGACTCCCTGCACCTCGACTCCGTCTCCGGAGTCGGCGAATGGCACGCCGAGCGATTCTAGGCAGCGGCGGGTCGAAATGCAGTCGCCGGTGGAGAGAGGCCGCCGAATTCGAGACCGTGAGCTCGAGACCGCGGCCAGCATCAGCGCCCGGTGCGTGATGGACTTGTCAGGCGGAGGGACATATGTTCCTCCCACCCCCCGGGGCGCGCGGAAAGTCGGGTCCATGGATCGAGCTTACGCGATGAGTTATAGTGCTGTCAAATGATCGACCTTCACACGCACTCCACGGCCTCCGACGGATCCTGCCCGCCTGAAAGGCTCATCGAGCTCGCCCTCGATGCAGGGCTCACCGCCCTGGCGCTGACGGACCACGATACACTGGCCGGACTCCCCCGGGCGCGGGCGAGCGCCGAAGAGACAGGCATTCGGTTTATCCCCGGGGTGGAAATCGAGATAGAAAGCGAAGAAGGGGAGTTCCACCTGCTCGGGATCGGGCTCAACGGAGATGTGGGCGCGCTCGGGGCTGCGTTGTCCCGGGTCCAGGAGGCGCGCCGCGGCCGAAACCTCAGAATAGTGGAGAAAATGCAGGCCGGCGGCATCCCAATC
>JBEKXR010000333.1:0-4970 GCA_049511935.1 Spirochaetia bacterium
AGGTCATCCACCATCCGGGCCTGCGCGACCAGCTTGACGACGAAACCGCTGTCCTTCGCGAACTCGATGTCCTTCAGCTCGACGGTGGAGATCCCCTCGCAGAGCATGTCCGCGGGGGTGATCCAGCACCCGAAGGCGAGGCTCGCGAGAAGTCCGATCTTCTGCGCCGCGTCGCCTCCGCTCACGTCGAGGGTGGGGTCAGCCTCCGCGAAGCCCTTCTCCTGGGCCTGGGCAAGCGCCTCATCGAACGAGAGACGGTCCTCGCTCATGCGCGTCAGGATGTAATTGGTCGTCCCGTTCACGATGCCGACGAGGCTCGCGACCCGGTTTCCCAGGAGACTCTCTTGGAGAACCTTGACGATCGGGATCCCCCCGCACACGGCGGCCTCGAACTTCAGCTCGACACCATTGGCCGCGGCGAGGGAGAAGAGCTCCCTGCCGTGGACGGAGAGGAGGGCCTTGTTCGCGGTGATGACATGCTTCCCGCGGGTGAGCGAATCGCGGATGAGCGGCAGGGGATTGTCGACCCCGCCGGCCAGCTCGACCACGATCGGTACGTCGGGGTCTTCCACGATCTGCCGCCACCCCTGCACCACTCGGGTTCCTGCCTTGACCTTCCTGCTGCGGGATGCGTCGCGCACTCCGACCCAGGGGACTTCCACAGCGACGCCCAGCCGCCGGGCGAACTCCTCGGCATTCTCCGTGAGCAGGCGGTAAAAGCTCTCCCCTACGGTCCCGAATCCCACCAGGCCGATTCTCACTCTGTCCATGCGTCCGCCACCTGGGGGTATTCCCGCAGTCCCGCGAGGACCTCCTCGGTACCGGCGACGCGGATCTGGGAGGATGCCTGCACGACGACCTCGCCGCCGGAGGCGGATTTGTCGCCGCCGGAGGCGGATTTGTCGCCGCCACCGTTCCCGCCGCCGGAGGCGGATTTGTCCCCGCCGACGTGGAAGAACAGAGAGCATGCACCCCGCCGGTCCAGCAGGTACTCGCGCAAGGTGTGGAGGCTTTCCTCTGTTCCCACCTCGTCCCTCAGGCGGACGTGCACGGCCTGCGCCGGTTTCTGCGGGAGGCTTGCCGGATCGGTGATCTCATCGACTTTCACCTTCGCGTCCCCTCTCGTCGTGTCGATCTTGCCCCGCACGCCGACGATCGCGTCATTGGCGATCTGCGCGCGACGGCTCTCGTAAATATCGGAAAAGAGGATCAGCTCGATTGATCCCCTGAGGTCCGTGAGCTGGGCGAACGCCATTGTCCTCCCGTTGCGCGTGCGTATCTCCCTCACGTCGCTCAGGACCCCGAGGAGGGCGCAGGACCGATCGTTGGCGAGTGCGTCCTTCTTCGAGAGGTCGACCGTGACGGCGCGCGAGATGGTCTCTCGCCAGGGATCGAGGGGATGGCCCGAGAAGAAGAAGCCGAGGTTCTGGCGCTCCTCCTGGAGCAGGCGGGACGCCGGGAGCTCGGGCAGGCGTTCCAGCTCGACTGCCGCCGCGGGGGCCTCTGCCACCCCGTCGAAAAGCGACGCCTGGCCGTATCGCTTCGCCTCGCGGGACCGCGTGGAGATCTCCATGACCCGGTCGAGGTTGTGCATGAGCGTCGCCCGATTCTCTCCCAGCCGGTCGAATGCCCCGGTGATGACGAGGCTCTCCGCCACCTTGCGGTTCACCTCGTGGGAGTCGATCCGTCCGAAGAAATCCAGGAGGCCGGAGAAGGGCCCTCCGCGCTCCCGCTCCGCGAGGATGGCATCCACGGCGCCGGATCCCACATTCTTGATCCCGAGGAGGCCGAAGACGATCTTCCCGCCCTCGACGGTGAAATCCTTCTCCGACAGGTTCACGTCCGGCGGGAGCACCAGGATTCCCATCTCCCGCGCCTCGCGGATGAGCTGCGCGAGCCGGTCGGTGTCATTCATGTCGTTGGTGCAGTTGGCGGCGATGAACTCCGCGGGATGATTCGCTTTCAGCCAGATCGTGTGGTAGGCCGGGATGGCGTACGCGGCGGCATGGCTCTTGTTGAACCCGTAGCCGCTGAATGCGAAGAGCAGCTCGAAGATCCTCTCGCCCGTCCGCGCGTCGTACCCCTTCGCCTTCGCGCCGGTGAGGAACTTCTCCTTCATCTTGAGCATTTCCTCGGGCTTCTTCTTCCCCATCGCGCGGCGGAGGATATCGGCCTGGCCGAGACTGAAACCCGCCACGACCTGTGCCATCTGCATGACCTGTTCCTGGTAGACGGGGACGCCGTACGTTTCTTTCAGTACCGGCTCCAGCTCGGGCAGGGGATACTCGATGGGCCTGCGTCCCGACTTGTTCTCCACGAACGCGTCGATATGCTCCATTGCCCCCGGTCTATAGAGCGCGTTCAGGGCGATGAGCTCCTCGATCCTGCCCGGTCGTGCCTTCTTCAAGACTCCCTGCATGCCGGAGCTCTCGAACTGGAACGCGCCGGTGCTCTTGCCCTCGCAGAACATCCTGAATGTGGCGGGATCGTTCTCGGGGATCGATTTCAGCTCGATGGGAACGCCCTTCTTGCGCACGAGGGCGAGCGCGTCCTCGATGACGGTGAGCGTCTTCAGGCCCAGGAAATCCATCTTCACCAGGCCGCACTCTTCCAGGTAGTCCATGGTGTACTGCGTGGAAACGGCCCCGGTCTTGGGATCCCGATACAGCGGCACGTAGCAGGTGAGGGGCTCCCGGCCGATGACGATCCCGGCGGCGTGAGTGGAGGCGTGGCGGTGCAGGCCTTCCAGCTTCAGGCTGATGTCGAGAAGCTCCTTGTACTGGGGGCCGCGGCTGGCCACCTCCTCCAGCCGCGGGTTCTCCTTCAGCGCCGTGTCCAGGTCGATCTTGGGGCCCTCGGGAACGAGCTTCGCAATGGCGTCCGCCTCGTCGTAGGGAAGATCGAGGACGCGCGCCACATCCCGGATCACTGCCCGTGCCTTCAGAGTGCCGAAAGTGATGATCTGGCCGACCTTGTCCGCACCGTACTTCCGCGTGACGTAGGAGATCACCTCGTCGCGGCGGCGGTGGCAGAAATCAATGTCGAAATCCGGCATGGAGACCCGCTCGGGATTGAGGAACCTCTCGAAGAGGAGGCCGTACTTCAGCGGGTCGATGTCGGTGATCTTCAGGCTGTAGGCGACCAGGGATCCCGCCCCGGAGCCCCGGCCGGGCCCGACGGCAATGCCCTGCTCCTTCGCGAAATGGATGAAGTCCCAGACGATGAGGAAGTACCCCGTGAAGTCCATGGAGGTGATGACGGAAAGCTCGTACTCCAGGCGCTTCGCCGCCTCTTCGGGCACCGGTGAAAAGCGCTCGGCAAGCCCCTTGCGGGCCAGCTCGGTGAGGTAGCCCTCCGGCGTGTACCCCGGGGGAACCTCGTAGACCGGAAACTGCGGCCGAAGCGCCGGCAGCTCCAGCGCACAGGACTCGGCGATCCGCACCGTGTTGGAAATCGCTTCCGGCAGGTCCGAGAAGATCCGTGCCATCTCGTCTCCGGACTTGAAGTAGAACTCGGGATGCTCGAACTTCATCCTCGAGCCCTCGGAGACCTTCCTACCGGTGCCGATGCAGATCAGCACGTCCTGGGCGCGTGCGTCGTCCTTCTGCGTATAATGGATGTCATTGGTGGCCGCGAGGGGAATGCCGGTCTCCCGGGCGATCTTCACGATCTCCCGGTTCACCACCGCCTGCTCGGGAATCCCGTGGTCCTGCACCTCGAGGTAGAAGCCGTCCGGGCCGAACAGCTCGCGGTAGTACCGGGCGCGCGCCCGGGCCTCCGTGTACTGCCCGTTGAGGATGGCGGCGGGAATGTCCCCCGCGAGGCAGGCGCTCAGCGCGATCAGCCCCTCGTGGTGACGCTCCAGCAGCTCGTCGTCGATCCGCGGCTTATAATAGAAACCTTCCGTGAATCCGAGGGAGCTGAGCGCGAGGAGATTCGCGTAACCCGCGAGGTTGCGGACGAGGAGCACCAGGTGATGATGCCTCACCCCTTTCTCCGTGCCCGACTTCTCCAGGCGTGAACCGGGGGCCGTGTAGACCTCCGAGCCGAGGATCGGCTGCACGCCGTGCGCCCGGCACTCCTTGTAGAAAGCGAGCGCGCCGAACATGTTGCCGTGGTCGGTGAGCGCGAGCCATGGCATCGCCAGTGTCTTCGCCCGGGCAACGAGCGCGTCGACTGAGGAAGCGCCGTCCAGGAGGGAGAAATCCGAATGGCAGTGCAAGTGCACGAACGGCGTCACGTTTACTCACCCCTCCCCTCTGAAGAGGATAGCCGGGGCGGCGCGCTCTGTAAATATGCTCCACGCAATGGTACCCTGCCGGTCATAACGGTCAGGAAGGGAGGCGGTCATGGCATGGTACGCAGGCAGGAAATGGACGCGCGGGGAGCTCACGGCGCGCATCGGCGATCCACAACAGGTTGCGGGCGCCCGGGGCTCGATCCTCACGGACGGAAAAGCGGACGGCGTGCGCGCGGTGGAGGTCGCGACCGGCAGCGGCTTCACCTTCACGGTTCTCCCCGGCAGGGGCATGGACATCCCTTTCGCCGCCTACAAGGGGAAGGCCATCGGATTCTCCTCAGGAACCGGCATCACCTCTCCCGCCTACTACGATGAAACGGGGCTGGAATGGCGCCGGTCTTTCTCCGTGGGACTGCTCACGACCTGCGGGATTGCCAACGCCGGCGCTCCCAGCGTGGATCAGGGCAAGGCCTTCGGTCTCCACGGCCGGGTTGCGAACGCCGCGGCCGAAAACCTCTGCATCGACCAGGAATGGGAGGGCGATGAGTTCCTGATCAGGTTGAAAGGCACGATGCGCGAGGCCGAGGCCATGGTGGAAAACCTCTCCCTCACGCGGACGATCGAGACTCGCCTTGGCGCAAAGACCCTGCGGCTCCACGACACGGTGCGCAACCGCGGATTCTCCGCGCAGCCGCTCATGCTCCTGTACCACTTCAATTTCGGCTTCCCG
>JBEKXR010000334.1:0-4966 GCA_049511935.1 Spirochaetia bacterium
CGGAATGGCCTCCACGGCGCGAGACATGGCCAGCAGAGTGGCACGAAGGATGTTGATCTCGTCGATCTCTTCGTGCGTCGCCCACCCGAGCGCCCAGCAGGTGGATCGGGCGCGGATGATCCCTGCCGCTTCCTGCCGGCGCTCGGGCGACAGGATCTTTGAATCATCCAGGATCTCGCGGGGGAAGTCGTCGGGCAGGATCACCGCGGCGGCAGTGACCGGCCCGGCAATCGGGCCCCGTCCCGCCTCGTCGATGCCGCAGATCGTCCGCGTGCCCACGCTTCCTCCTTGACCACCCCCACCAATGGGTGTTAACTACGATGGCAATAGTAGCGAAACTCAACTGGGAGCGGAAGTGTTCTTAAAGACCCTCGAGATATTCGGCTTCAAATCCTTCGCAGACAAGGTGCAGATCGAGTTCACGGACGGGGTCGCGGCCTTCCTCGGTCCCAATGGATGCGGCAAGAGCAACATCGTGGACGCGATGAAGTGGGTGCTCGGGGAGCAATCCTCGAAGTCCCTGCGCGCGGAGAGCATGGTCGACGTGATCTTCGCCGGCTCCGAGACACGCAAGCCCCTCGGCGTGGCAGAGGTGACGCTCCTCGTATCCAACCAGGATGAAGTCCTTCCCCTCGAGCTGCCCGAGGTCTCCATCAGGCGGCGCCTGTACCGATCCGGCGAGAGCGAATATTTCATCAACAACAACCCCGTGAAGCTCCGCGACGTGCGCGAGCTCTTCTTCGACACGGGCATCGGAAAGTCCGCCTACTCCATCATGGAGCAAGGCAAGATCGACCAGCTCCTGTCCACGAAGCCGGAGGAACGGCGCTTCGTGTTCGAAGAGGCGGCCGGGATCACCCGTTTCCGGGTGAGGGGACAGGAGGCCGGACGCAAGCTCGAGAAGACGGAAGAGAACATGCGCCACGTCGAGGGCATCATCGACGAGGTGCGCCGCAGCTACACTTCCCTCAAGGCGCAGGCGGAAAAGGCGGAGACCTACCGCACACTCCGCGAGCAGATCTTCGAAGTCGAGCTGGAGATCCAGCTCCTCCGCTTGAAGGGCCTGCTGGAGGACAAGAAGAAGCGGGAGGCCCGGCTGAACGAGAAGGCCCGGGGCCGTGAGGAGATCAGACTGGCGATTACCGGGGTCAGCGATGCCATTGCCCGACAGGTCGACCTGGTGAACTCCATGGAATCCCAGCTGGTGGAGTCGCACAAGAAGCTCTACCAGCTCGACATGGAGAAGAACACCCGCGAGAGCCGGATCCGCATGTTCAAGGAGCGGATCACCGAGCTGGAACGCGCCATCGAGGCGGACCGGGCCCGTGAAAAGAACATCAGCCGGAAGATCGGGGAAATGGACGCCGAGACGGAGCGCAAGAAGGCGGGACTTGCCGACCTGGCCGCGCGTATCGGCGAGACCGAGAAAAACATCCAGGGGTTCATCGCGGACATCGAGGGCTTCGCCGAGCGCGTCCGCGCCAACGACGATGAGACCCGACGCAACGGGGAGAAGGCGAATGAGCTGGACGCGGCCATTGAGGACCTGCGGCTCCAGCTTCGGGCGATCACCGAGGACATCGTCACCCAGCTCGATGCGCGTCTGAGGGAGATGGGGTATTCCTCCGCCGAACGCCGTTCCGTCGAGCAGTCCATTGCCGACACCCTGCAGAGCCTCCGCATCCAGCTCAGCGGCAAGGTGAGCCTGCTGGAGGATGCCTCCCAGATGCAGAACACGCCGGCGGCCGCGCGGGAGAAGATCGTCCAGGCCACCCTCGGCGTCCTGAAAGCCTCCCTGGAGCGCCTGACGGCTCTCGAGAAGCTCTTCGACCGCTATCGCACGTTCGCCCCTTCGTTCCTCGACGAGTTCCTTGCACCGGAAGGCATCATCACGAAGAAGCGTGACATCGACGAGCGCGTGAACGAGAGCGCCGCCGGCATCGTGCGGCTGCGCCAGAGGAACGACGAGCTGGCGCGGGAGAACGCGGGACTGCGTGAGAGGATCGAGGAATACCGCAAGACACTCGAGGACCTGCGGGTGAACCTCGCCCGCCTGCAGACCCAGCTGACGGGACTGGAAGAGGAGATAGGCCGCCTGGGCCGCGAGCGCACTGAACAGGAGGCGCTGCTGCGCGACGCCGGCGTGCAGATCACGGAGACCCTCGGCCGTGTGCGGGAAACCCAGGAGAGAGCGACCGCGGCGGAGAAGGAGAGACAGGAATACGAAGAGCAGGAGAAATCCGCTCGCTCTGCGCTTTCCGGGCTCGAGGGGGAGATCTCTACGCGCAACAAGGAGCTCAGCTCGAAAGAGGAGGAGCTGAAACAGAAGAACGTGCTTCTCTCCCGGGCGCAGTCGGAGATCGAGAAGATGCAGATCGAGGTGACCGAGATCCGCACCGAGATCAAGGACCTGCACGCGGGCTTCACCGAACGGTTCTCGCGGGAACTTTCCGAGTACGAGACGCGGATTCCCGATCTTCAGCCCCACCGCGACCTGCGTCCCCGGCTCGGAGAGCTGAGGGAGGAGATGCGCAAGCTCGGCCAGGTCAATCTCATGGCCCCCGAGGAGTTCGCGGAGGTGAAGGACCGGTTCGAGTTCCTCACCGGCCAGCTCGGAGATCTCACACGCGCACGGGAGGACCTGAAGCGGGTCACCACGGAAATCCGCACAGAATCCACCGAGCTTTTCCTGGACACGTACAACAAGATCAAGAGAAACTTTCATACCGTGTTCCGACGACTGTTCGGCGGCGGGAGAGCGGAGCTCCGCCTGGAGAACCCCGATGCGCCCCTGGAGTCGGGCATCGAGGTCTTTGCCCAGCCCCCCGGCAAGAAGCTGGAGAACATCAACCTGCTCTCGGGCGGCGAGCGTTCGCTGACCGGCGTGTCCCTCCTATTCGCCATCTACATGGTGAAACCGTCGCCCTTCTGCCTTCTCGACGAGATCGACGCGGCGCTCGACGAGGAGAACGTGGGAAGGCTCACGAACCTCCTGAAGGAGTTCTCCGCGCATTCACAGTTCATCGTCATCACCCACAACAAGCGGACGGTCGCGGGGGCCGATGTGCTCTACGGAGTGACGATGGAGGAGTCCGGTGTCTCGAAGCTGGTTGCCATCAGGCTGGAAAATCGGGAACAGGCTGAAGCAGCTCATCCGGCTGCCGCGCGCTGAGGTGCTTGCCGTCGCAGGCGTCGCCCTGCTGGCGTTCGTGATCACCCTCACCGTTCTCGCTTCCTCGGCGGCCGGCCGCTCGCGGCGCGCGGCAGCCCAGGCACTCGAGGAGAGCGCCCGGGCGAAGAGACAGCCCCTGCTCACGACGGAGGAGCTTGCACTTGGCGCAGAGGATTTCATCCTGCCGCCGCTGGACCGGCCCGAGGCAAAGCCGGAGTACGCGCCCTTCCGGCCCCGCCTCACGCGGTGGAGCCAGGACCTTGCCTCGAAGTACTGGGTGGCGCCCCGCGACATCGCGGCCGAGATCGTCGAATCCATCAACGACCAGAACATGCAGCGCCTTTTCCAGGACGTGCCTTAGGTATATACTTTGCACAGCAGCCGAGTTCGGTTTTTCTGGGAGGGGAACCGATGAAGAATACAACCGTGGCTTTCCTGGCCGCGGGCGCGGCGGTGCTCCTGGCGTCGTGTGCCACGGCGCCCCGCACTCCGTCTCTCACCATCGAGCTGTTCGATTCCCGGGCAGCACGCGCGGCCGCGCAGGGAACCCCCGTTCCCCCGCCCGAGCTTTTGCTTCCCGCGATCCCTGAAGTCGCCGCTGTGCCTGCCACCGTGCGTCCGGCGGATCTGCCGGTCCGGTCCGCTCCGCCGGCACCCGCGGCCGCCGCTGAATCCTCGGTGGCGCGCCTCTCATTCGATGCCGGGTTGACTGCCCCTGTCCGACCGCGGGTGAAGACCTCATTCGCGCTCGCCGCACCCCCTGTTCCCGCTGCCGCGACGTCGGCCGCAGCGGCCCCGAGGCCGAGCGCACCCTCCGCCCCGAGGGCGGCGTCCCAGAACAGTGCCCCAAACGCGCCGGTGTCCACGGTTCCTTCGCCCATAGCCCAGCCCGCGCAGGCCCCGGCGGCGATGGGCGGAACAGCCGCATCCAGCTCGTCGACGACCTCGACCTCGACAACCCCGGCAACGGGCGCTCCCGCTGCACCGTACGGCAGGCTGCGGGAGATCTATGCGCGGCAGAACGACGTTCTCCAGGTCGGGCTCGACGGTGTGGGCTTCCTCTTCCTCGGATTCCCCGATTCCATGGGGCAGGCGGATGGGATGGCATTCAAGTCCAAGGAGAACAGGAACAACAAGACGTGGTTCACATTCCAGGCGCTGAAGATCGGCACGTATGACCTCGATTTCCTCCAGCAGGACAACACGGCCGGGAGGACCGCGAAGGAAACTGTGCGTGTGCACGTGGTCTCTGACCAGGACTTCAATGCCGCGGTTGCCCAACAACCAGGTCCGGATCCTGACGTACCTGGGACTGAAGAGACCGGAGACCCGGTTTTCGCCCGGAAGCTTTCGACCCTCGGCTCATACCAGGCCGCGGTCGTCGAGCTGCTCAAGGGCTACAAGGACGGGAACCCGCCGCTGAATGACCAGATCGCCGGTCTCTACATGCGTATGGGAAGCTATGAGGCGGCGGGAAAATACTACGGGAAGAACCTCAGCCCGCAGAATGCATTCACCTCGAGCGCCGTCACGGGTCTCGTGCGCATCGCGGTGTTCCAGAATGACCAGCAGGGCCTTCTCTTCTACCTCAAGCAGTTCCTCGCGCTGAAAGACCCCTCTATGGAAGAACCGCTCATCCAGTGCGTGCGCATGGAGAAGGCTCGATCTGAGATAGGGATGGCTCTCGACCTTGCCGGCGAATACCTGAAGCGTTTCCCGGACGGCGCCTGGCGCGACGAGGCGGACTACCTCACCGCCCAGCTCCTCGAAGCCGACTCACAGTTCCGGGACCTC
>JBEKXR010000335.1:0-4964 GCA_049511935.1 Spirochaetia bacterium
GGCCGGCGACTCTCCAGAACTCGGGAAGCTCCGGGGGCCGGGGTCGCAGCACGCACATCCCGCCCAGCAGGGAAAGCCCGGTGTCGACACCCGAGGGCGTACCGTGGAAGATGCGCTCCGCGTCGTGGGCCAGGGTCCAGGCTCTCGTGAGATCCCCGCCGGCATCCCCGTCTTCCCCCGCGTGTGCAAGCGCGGCCCGGGCGAACGCCCCGCAGAGAGCGGCGGAACTGCCGAAGCCGGCTTTTCGCGCTATGCCGGATTCTATCTGCACGGCGCACCGGCCGCGCGCCGCGAGACCGGGAAGAGCATCCTCCAGCCGGGCGAGTATCGCCCTGATTCCCTCACGATCCTCCATCGCGATCGAACCCAGGTCCCATCCCGGCAGCGCCGCGTCACCGAGGTGCACGGTGGTGCCCTCGGGCAGCGACACGCCGACGGCCGGGTGTCCGTAGACGGCGGCATGCTCGCCGAACAGGATCAGCTTTCCGCTGGACCGGCCTATTCCTCCCATGTCACACCCGTGTCTGCCCGCGGAACGACACGAAGTCCTCCATGGTCCGGCGGCATCTGCGCTCCGGGCGGGAGAAGGCAGAGCCCCAGCTCGTTTCCCGCGCCCAGAGCCTTGCACCAGTGCGGATCGAGCCCCGGCGGGACGGGAAGGTCGGCGGGAACCCCGATGGACCTTCCGAGCTCGATTCCCAGCTTCCTGCAGGTGCCGAGCCACGGCAGGGCCTGGGCAGCGGACCCGGCCCGGACAAACGAAAGGATGGCGTTGTTCGACTCCTGGAGGTAGTCCCGCGCCGCGCCGGGATTGCGCTCCTTCCATCTCCCGTAGCAGCTGACGGCATCCGCCGTGGAAACGGGCGCGGGGCCGGCAAAGATGAGCACTCGCGGGTCGCCGGACAGGGCGCACGGGTCCCAGCCCGGATCGGCGCCTCCGCGGAAGAGGCCGGTGCCGCCGTGGAAGGATGTGACGATGTCGTACCCGCTGCCCCGTCCGCCCTGGGCCCGCCGGTGCGCGCGCATTGCCAGCATGCGCGCCTCGAGTCCGCGAGCGGCAGAAAGCGCTCCTGCCGCGTGGAGGAGGCCGCAGACGAGTGCCACGCTCACCGCGGCACTCGAACCCAGTCCGGACTTCCTGCCATCGGTCGAGAAAAAGTCGGTCGAATCAACACGAATCCTCGCCCCGCACTCCCTGCGGAGCCACCACGTGACGGCGTCGACCACGGCATCGATGAGCAGGCTTTCGCCCGGGCGACCGGGTGTCCAGGAGAGCGTGCTGCCGGACCACACGGCCTCGATGAGAAGGCTTTCTGCGGGAGACGCCTCGACCCGGACCCGAATGTCGATTGCCATCGCGAGGCCCAGCCCGCCTTCTTCCAGCACCGCATACTCGCCGAGCAGGAGGATGTTGCCGGGCACCGTGAGGCGGACCAGGCTCACGGGTATTCGGGTCCGTACTGAAGCCCGGGACCGGGCCGGCAGAGAAGCGTCTGGATACCGCTGCCGAGGGATCCCACGCGGCCGACGATGGCCTCCACGTCTTTCTCGAGGCAGAGAATCTTCACCTGGGGACCGGCATCGATCGTTTCCCAGGCACCGACCCCCGCCGCCCTCATCGCCGCGCAGGCGTGGATCACCGCCACGGTCGCGGGCAGCCAGTACAGCAGGGGAGGCTGTGCGCCGAGGATGGCGCCGTGCATGAGGCTGTAGCTGCGCCGCGCCGTTTCCCCCAAGAGCTCCAGGTCCCTGGTCTCCAGGGCGCGCAGGGCCTCGGGGAGCAGCTCCGCGGACTCCTTGATCCAGGAGAAGTAGTACGGCGAGCTCGCGCGGGTCTCCTCCATGGCGCGGCGGGAGGGCACGGGCTTGGGCGCGCGGTGCGTGACGGCGACGACGATGCGGAGGTCCGGCCAGTGCTCGGGCCCGCAGATCTGGCGGGCCCTGCGCGCGCCCGCGGGAAGGAGCACGAAACCGCCGAACACGGATCGGGCGGCGGACGCCGAGCCTGCCCGCGCGATTGCGGAGAGGTCGGCAGACGAGGGCTCGCAGCCGGCGGCCCGGGCGCACGCCCCGGTGAGCGCGGCGAACCCCGACGAGGAGCTCGCCAGCCCCGCCGAGGTGGGGAATGTGTTCGTGCTGGCCGCCCGGAACCGGGCAGTGATGCCGAGGGTATGCCGCAGGGTGTCGAAGAAAAATGAATACCGCGCCGGGTCCTGGGCGGCGCCGTCCACTCTCATCGAGTCCTGCCCGGCCACCAGAGGCGGCATTCCGGCCACCACTGAGGCCCGTGTCTCGGTGTAAACCCCGCCGAGGGTCACCGCGAGGCTCGGGGTGGCGGGGAGGTTGTCTCCCTTCACCGACTTTCCCCAGTACTTGATGAGCGCGAGGCTCGGGCCGGCCCGGCAGACCGCTTCGTCGCTCACGCCGTGCCCTGCCTCATGCGGGCAAGGAGGGCCCGGGCGGCCTCCTCGTCCTGCGTGCCGGCTTTCGACAGGCCGTCGGCGAGCCTGCGGACCTCCCCGCCGCGCGCGCCGACGCGCCAGGCAAGCCGGGCGGCGTGGGCGCGCATGTGACCCTTCTGAATTCCATGGGTCACCAGCGCCCGCAGGGCAGCGAAGTTCTGGGCAAGACCTGCTGCGGCGGCGATCCGGGAAAGCCGGGGAGCATCAGGTGAACCGAGGATTCGCAGGCTCGCGCGGGCCGCCGGGTGAAAGTCCACCGAGCCGCCCGCGGTGGCGAGGGCGAGGGGGAGCTCCAGCTCGCCGCGAAGCTTGCCGTCCTGCACGGACCAGGAGCTGAGCCCGACAGTGCGCCCATTCCTGGCCGCCCACGCGTGCGCCGCGGCCTCCACTGCGCGGGCGTCGTTCATCGTCGCGAGCGCCAGGCTGGAGATGCCGTTCATGATTCCCTTGTTGTGCGTCACCGCGCGGGAGGGGTCTTCCTGCGCGATCGCCGAGGCAAGAGCGATCCTCCGGGCCGCCTCTTTCCCGTCCATTCCGTAAGGAAGTCCGATCTCCAGATCCGCGAAAGGAATTTCCACCCGGGCGCCGGCGAGGCGGTCACGCGCCTCATTGCTGAGGATGGACATGAGCACCCGTCCGCCGCTCAGCTCCTCCAGCATCGGCCGAAGGAGCTCCGCGGCCGTGTTCAGCCTGTTCGCGCCCATCGCGTCGCGCACATCGATGATCACATCCACGCGCACCGCCCCGGTCTGCGGCAGCCGGAATATGCGCGCGTCCCGGAATCCCCCGCCCCGGCGCTCGAGGGAGGCAAGCGGCGCCGCCAGGGCGGCCCGCATCCTGGGGGCGCATCCACGGAGCCGACCCTCACCGGCCTGGCTCACCTGCTCCAGGAACACCTGCGCGGTCATGAGCGGCTCTGATGCCCACGTGCGGAATCCTCCCGCCCGGCGCGCCAGCCGGGCTGCGAAGCACGCGGCGGCGATGACGGACGGCTCTTCCACCGCCATGGGAACGGCCACCTCCTCCCCGTCGATCAGGAACCCTTCGGCGACGCCGAGGGGCAGGGCGCAGCATCCCACCGCGGACTCCACCATCACGTCGGAGATTTCCAGGAGCGCCGGGGTCGCGGAGAGCGCATCCCACTCCTCACCCTCGAGCGCGCAGGCCCGTTTCAGCTGGTCGCGTCGTCCCTGGAGGTCGCGTCTGTGGAATCCGGGCAGGCGTGTCACTGCGCCATCATTGCCTGCGCGAGGTGGTGAAGTCCAGAAGGCTCCGCAGCGCGGCACGGTCCTCGTCGGTTCCGGAACCGATTTCGCCGATGGCCGTCCGCGCCTTCTCGGTGAGACCCGTGGTGATGTCCTCGATCCTTT
This sequence comes from Spirochaetia bacterium, assembly GCA_049511935.1. Lineage (GTDB taxonomy): Bacteria > Spirochaetota > Spirochaetia > SZUA-6 > Fen-1364 > Fen-1364. The sequence goes on from JBEKXR010000335.1 coordinate 3,833, forward strand.
TCCGGACCCCCGCGGAGGACGCGAGCCCTCGCACATAGTCGATGTCCGCCGGCGACGCGCGGAGGTTTCCGAAAATGCCGTCGAGACGACGTCGCTCTTCGGCCCCCGCGGCAGCCATGAGCGATGAGAAGATGATGGTTTTCTTTCCCTCCCGCACGTCGGATCCCACCGGTTTGCCCAGCTCCTTTTCGTCGCCATAGAGCCCCAGCTCGTCGTCGCGGATCTGGAAGAGCAGCCCGATACTCTCGCCGAATGTCCCCAGCTTCCCGCGCAGATCCTCCGGGGCATCCGCGATCATGGCGCCGGCCAGCAGGGGGAGGGAAAAGCTGTACCGGCCCGTCTTGTGCGTGTACATGCGCAGGATGTCTTCGACGTCCACGCCGGATCTCGAGGCGCCCCACGACACGTCCTGCATCTGGGCGATGCCCACCGCCGAGAGCTCGCGGGCGCACAGCTCCAGCACACTGCAGACTACGGGGGCCGGCGCGCGCGTCCGGGCCAGGAGCTCGAAGGCCATGAAGCAGGCCACGTCGCCGGCGCAGATGCCGAGGGCCTGGCCGACGTGCTCGGGATCCGCATGGCGTTCACGGGCGGCAATTCGCGCATACTGTTGGAATATGGACGGCTGGCCCCGCCGCACGAGGTCCCTGTCCATGATGTCGTCGTGCACGAGGAGCCCGGAGTGGAAGAGCTCCATGGCCGCACCCACGGTCGTGACCGCCGCCACCGCAGCCACGGTATTCCGTGTCGGAGGTGGCATTCTGGCGCTGATGGACCAGCCGAGATGCACGAGACAGCCGCGGATCATCTTGCCGCGCAGCGAAAAATCGACGAGCCGCTCGGCCGCATCGCGACCCATCGGGTTCACGCGCGCCAGCTCCCCTTTCTTCTCGTCGAGAAAACGGCGCAGGGCCGAGGAGATCCGCGTCCGTATCGGATCGAAATATGCCGGCAGCATTGCACTCATGAATCTACTATACCCCTCAGCCGATCTGCTATACTCACTCCGGATGAAGATCAGATCGAAGATCTCGCTCCTCACCGGCGCAGTTTTCATGAGCGCCGTGCTCATCTCCAGCCTCTCCGTCTGGACAATGAACGTGACGTCCCGGCTGCGGGACGCCATCGACAA
>JBEKXR010000336.1:0-4960 GCA_049511935.1 Spirochaetia bacterium
GGGACGCTTCGAAGGTCTCGGAGGCTGAGCGAAACTACGACCTGAGGAACCGCATGCGGGAAATCTGCACGTGCGGGTCTGTGGGGGGCCCGGGTGGGTGACCATCCGGGTCTACCCGGACGTGCTGGGTGTACCGTGCGGTACCCCGCCTGCCTCCAGCTCGTGCTGGCTTTCAATCCGTGTCCCTGTGGAAACCTGGGCCGCGGCAGCCACGTCTGCATCTGCAGCATCACGGAGATCCACCGCTACTGGCGCCGGGTCGGCGGCGCCCTGCTGGACAGGATCGACCTGCGGGTGCCCCTCAAGCCGGTTCCCGCCGCGGAAATGTGCGCGCCGCCCGAGCCAGAGGAAGACCAGAAGGCATCCCAGAGGGTCCGGGCTGCGGTTGCCCGGCAGAGGGTGCGTTACGCGGGCCTCGGGTTCAACTGGAATTCCCGAATCCCCGCTGCATGCATCGACAGGTTCTGCGGGCTGGATGCCCAGGGGCGGGGAGCGCTTCTGCGGGCGTCCGAGGCCCTCGAGATTTCCTCGCGCGCCTTTCATTCGATTCTCCGCACGGCCCGCACGATTGCCGACCTTGCGGGAGAGGACCAGATCCGTGAGGCGCACGTGCTGGAAGCGGTGCAGCACCGCCGCTACGGCGACGGTGACTTCTTCTGGGCACGAGGACACGGATAGCCTTGCCCGGCGGTTCGCTGCAGTACCGCGGCTCGCCGGTATCTATTGATAGCTCCTCCGCCTTGTTGCTACTATTCATGGCAGAGGTATTCCCATGAAACTGTACACCCGAACGCACGTGGCGATCCTCAGCATCGTCTTCTCACTGATCGTGCTGGCCGCGGGCGTCCTGGTCACGGCACTTGTGATTGTGCCTGACACCGTCCAGCGCCAGCTTGCCGGTATGCCCGTTCGCGGCGAGCAGGCAACGGCCGTGACCCCTGTGCAGTACACCGCGAGCCTGGCCCCGTTGCTGAAGCCGGGAGACCTCACGGACGACGAGCTCAACAACATCCAGATCTACGACCGGGCAAACAAGGCCGTCGTCTATGTCACGACGGTCACCACGCAGTACACTTGGTTCTACCAGGCGGTCCAGCAGGAGGGCACGGGATCCGGGGTCATCATCGACCAGCTCGGCCACGTGATCACCAACTATCACGTGATCAATGGCGCGGACAGGATCAGGATCACGCTCGCCGACGGGTCGGTCCAGGACGGAAAGATCGTCGGCGTCGATCCTGAGAATGACCTCGCCGTCTTGCAGTTCAATCCGAAGGGGAAGACGCTGACAATCGTCCCGTTCGGCGAATCGAGTGCCCTGAGGGTCGGAATGAAAGTGCTCGCGATCGGCAACCCTTTCGGGCTGGACCGGACCCTGACCCGCGGAATCGTCTCCGGGCTCGCGCGCCCGCTGCAGACCGAGCAGGGCTTCATGATAAGGGAAACTATCCAGACCGACGCCGCGATCAACCCGGGAAACTCGGGCGGCGCCTTGCTGAACTCGCACAGCGAGCTGATCGGGATCAATACCGCGATCAAGTCACCCTCCGGAGGCTCCGCCGGTGTGGGGTTTGCCATACCGTCGGGCACCGTCAAGCGGATCGCCGAAGAGCTGATCAAATACGGCGCCGTGAGGCGGGGCTGGATCGACATCGACCCCATCGAGCTGTTCCCCCAGCTCGTTGACTACTTCGATCTGCCCGTGCAGAAGGGCGTGCTCGTGAACACGGCAGGTCCTGCGGCCCAACAGGCCGGCATCCGGGGCGGCGATAAGGGGAAGGCGGTCCGTTCGGGACGGCAGATCATCTACGGCGGCGGCGACGTCGTCACGGAAGTGAACGGCCAGACAATCGAGTCGATCACCGATCTGTACAACGCCCTGGAGAACACGAAGCCTGGTGAGATCGCCACCGTGAAGGTTGCACGCGGTGGACAGACCCGCACCATGAGCGTGAAACTGGTGGAAGCGCAGCCGCAGGGCCAGCGATAGTCCCGATGGCAAGGCTCGAAGTCGTTTCTCCATTCTTCCCGGCGGGCGACCAGGGGAAAGCCATCTCCCTGCTCACCCAGGGAGTGAAGAACAACCTTCGGTTCCAGACCCTGAAGGGGGTCACGGGTTCGGGGAAGACCTTCACAATGGCAAAGATCATCGAACAGATCCAGCTTCCCACGCTCGTGCTCTCCCACAACAAGACGCTTGCCGCCCAGCTCTACCGGGAGTTCACGGACTTCTTCCCGCGCAACGCCGTGGAGTATTTCGTCTCCTATTATGATTACTACCAGCCCGAAGCGTACGTCCCCGGGAAAGACCTGTACATCGAAAAGGACGCCTCGATCAACCGGGAGATCGAACGGATGCGGCTTTCCGCTACCACATCGCTCATGGAACGGCGGGACGTGATCGTCGTGGCCACGGTATCGTGCATCTATGGACTGGGAAACCCGGAAGACTACCGGGAGATGCGCATCGAGCTGAAGAAGGGCGAGACGGCAGATATGCGGGATATCATGCGCCGACTCGTCGGCCTGCAGTACGAGCGCAACGACGCCGTCTTCGAGAGATCCCGCTTCCGCGCCCGCGGCGACGTTCTCGAGATCTTTCCCTCGTACGCGAGGGATGCGGTCCGCATCGAGTTCTTCGGCGATGAGATCGAGCGGATTCGTCGCTTCGATCCCCTGACGGGTGACGCCGCGGAGGAGATGGAATTTTGCACGGTCTATCCTGCGAAGTACTTCGTCATGCCCCAGGAGCGCCTGCGCAAGGCCCTCCAGCTCATTCGCGACGAGCTGCAGCTGCGCTACAAGCAGTTCTCGGACGAGGGAAAACTGCTGGAGGCGGAGCGCATCAAGACACGGACGGAGTACGACCTCGAGATGATGGAGCAGATGGGATACTGCTCGGGGATCGAGAACTATTCCCGGCCCCTGAGCGGCCGCAAGGAAGGGGAAAGGCCCGCGGTCCTCCTCGATTTCTTTCCGCAGAAGTTCCTGGCGTTCATCGATGAATCGCACGTCACGCTTCCGCAGGTGCGCGGCATGCACGAGGGCGACCGCGCCCGCAAGCTCTCGCTGGTGAAGTACGGATTCCGGCTTCCTTCGGCCTTGGACAACCGGCCCCTGATATACAACGAGTTCGAGAGCCTCCTGGACAGGGTCATCTACGTCTCCGCCACGCCGGGCGAAGAGGAAGCAGCGAAGGCGCGACAGCTCGCCGAGCAGCTGATCCGTCCCACGGGGCTGCTGGACCCCATTCTGGAAGTCCGGCCTACCGAGGGCCAGATGGAGGACCTGTACGCCGAGATCAAGTCGCAGGCGGCGAGGGGCGAGAGGACGCTCGTCACGACGCTCACGAAGCGGATGGCGGAAGACCTCACCGACTATCTCGGCGAGTTGGGGCTGAAGGTGCGCTACCTGCACTCGGAGATCGAGACAATCGAGCGCGTGGAGATTCTCCGGGACCTGCGCCTGGGCGCCTTCGACGTGCTGGTTGGCATCAACCTGCTGCGGGAAGGCCTTGACCTGCCTGAGGTATCGCTGATCGCGATCCTGGACGCTGACAAGATTGGTTTCCTCCGTTCGGCAACGTCTCTCATCCAGACCATCGGCCGCGCGGCACGCAACGTGAATGGACGGGTCATCATGTACGCGGACAGGATGTCGGATGCGATGAAGCTCGCCATCCAGGAGACCGAGCGGCGGAGAAAGATCCAGGAGCAGTACAACACCGCGCATGGCATCACGCCAAAAACGATCTCCAAGTCCATCCAGGACATCCTCGTTCGCAAGAGGGAGGAAAAGCGCCGTTCCGAGGAGACGAACATCGAGGTGCTCACAAAGAGCTACAATGTGCTGGTTCCCAAGGAGAAGCGGCAGCTCATCAAGGCTTTGGAAGAGGAGATGTTCGAGCTGGCGAAGAACCTGGAATTCGAGCGCGCCGCGGTCGTCCGGGACGAGATCAGGAAGGTCAAGGAGATGTCCAGCACGGCCGAAGGCCTTGCGTGAGGGGCCCCAGGCGGCAGGTGGCTGCGAAGCAGACGCCGGGAGCCTGGGGAGCGATCTCAGAAAAGCACAAAGTCCACTGGTCCGCCCGATACGTGCGGTTCGAAGGTGTAGCCTGTCGGTGCGTTCGGATTCCAGTTCTGCTCGATTCCCGCTTTCGCATAAGAGAACGCCTCGAGGACGGTGACGTGGCCGTCGTGGTTGAGGTCAGCCTGCGAGCCCTGGAGTCCCTGCAGAAGGTAGTAGGTCATTACGCCGTGAAAGTACGGCGAACCACTCTCGTAGCAGGACTCGTCTCGCCCTGCCGCAGACAGCACCTGCGCCCCGTACGGGGACAGCCCAGTGGGCGATGACTGCATCGATGCGTAGTTCGAGATGGCCTGGATCAGGGTACCCGGGCCGACAAGTGATGCTCCGCCCAAGTACGCCGGCGGCGTCCAGTCCACTTCCAGCAAGTTGCCGATGAACCCTCCGGAGTTGCACGTGTCCAGCACGAGGACCTTTCTGGGGGTGCTGATGGATGCGAAGGCCGCTGCCAGGTCATCGTCTCGCACAGACGTGGAGGGATTGTCGTAGTAGCCCGGCGATTGCGAGTTTGCGAAATACGCCACGCTCTGGTAGGGATCAAAGTACTCGCGGGATGGAGTAACTGACGTGTCCTGAGTGCCATGACCGGAAAAATACACCACGACAATGTCATTGGGGCCCATTGTGTTTGCGAGGGCTTGCACATCGGCGATGATGTTCGAGCGAGTCGGTGCGTCGGCAATCCCTGAGCCGCCATCAGTGAAAGTACCGTTAATGTCATAGTTTGGGGAGCCGATGAAGCCGCCAGTGAGCGCGTTGTTTTTCCATACCGCCCCCGTTCCGTCTACCCACCTGCCTGTGATCGCATACCCGTTCGATTTCAGCACGGCGTAGATGGCGCTGGCGTCGCTGTCCGGGAATTGGAGATTTGGCC
>JBEKXR010000337.1:0-4955 GCA_049511935.1 Spirochaetia bacterium
CGGACCAGGAATACGGCGCGGTGAACAACATCTGGGACTACACCGTCCGGAACAAGGGCCTGGTCATCCGAAGGGTGAAAATCCCGGTGCCGCCGGAGAGTCCCAACCAGATCGTGCAACTCGTGGAACAGGGGATCACGCCGCGCACCCGCGCGATCTACGCGAGTCACGTGACGACGACCACGGGACTGGTGCTTCCCGTGAAGCAGATCAGCGCGATGGCCCGCTCTCGAGGCATTCTTTCCTTCATCGATGGGGCGCACGCGCCGGGCATGCTGAAGGTGAATATCGAGGACATCGGGTGCGACTTCTACACGGGCAACTGCCACAAGTGGCTAGGCGCACCGAAAGGCACCGCATTCATTTCGATGACCGCGCAGTCGTGGGAGAGGATCGCGCCTTTCCAGGTCGGGTGGGGCTGGGAGAAGGACAAGCCCGAGACCTTTGCGGGAAATTTCGAAACCCCGGGCGTCCACAACACGGCGCTCTCCAACGCAATCGGGGAAGCCGTGGACTTCCAGCTCTCCATCGGAAAGGATGCAATCGAGGCGCGCGGCCGGGAGCTCTCCGAGCTGGCCAAGGACCTCCTGACCGGGCTGCCCGGCGTTGGTCTTCTCACGCCGCGTGACCCTTCGATGTGCGGCTCAATGGCAGCATTCTCCCTCCCCTCGGCAGAGAACGACCAGCGCCTGATGAAGGCGCTGCAATCACGAAAAATCGTCGTCCCCGCGAGAGTCAACGGAGCCGGAGGCTGGTTGCGCGTTTCCACGCACATCTTCAATTCGAAGGGCGACCTCGAGATCCTCGCCGACGCGCTGCGGGAGTCCTGCGGGAAGTAGAATCAACTTCCGCGAACGCTTCCAGCATCCGGGCGAGGGCCGTGGGCACGAGGGCATGGAGAATGATGCCCTCCGGCCCGTCCGCCTTCGTCGTGACCGATCCCTGTTCGTAGATCAGCTTCACCAGGTCATAGCGGTCGTACGGGAGCACCAGCCGCACCTCCACCAGCCCTTCCCGGAACATTGTCTCGATCCTCGCGAGCAGCTCGGGCACTCCCTGTCCCGTTCGTGCACTGACGGCAAGCGATTGCTCGTACCTGCCGCCGAGGAGCGGGAGCGCATGCTGTCCGGGGAGGAGGTCGGTCTTGTTCCACACGAGCAGGCGCGGGGTCGTGGAGAGCTCCAGGCCGGACAGGACCTCGTCCACGGCAGCGATCTGCTCCGACGGGTGCGGGTGCGAGCTGTCCACGACGTGCAGGATCAGCGACGCCTCCTCGATTCCTTCCAGGGTGGCGCGGAAAGCGGCCACCAGGTCGTGGGGAATCTTGCGGATGAACCCGACGGTGTCCGTGAGGAGTGCTTCCCTGCCGCCCGGCAGGGCGAGCCGCCGGGTTATGGGGTCCAGTGTGGCGAAAAGCTTGTCCTGGACAAGCACGCCCGCGCCGGTGATCGCGTTCAGCAGGGAGCTCTTGCCCGCGTTCGTGTAGCCGACAAGGGCCGCCACCGGGGGGCCGGAGCTCTCTCTGCGCGCGCGGTGCTGGCTCCTCTGCTGCCTCACCTCCTCCAGCCCCGCCTTGAGGACGGCGATCCGGCGTCTTGCCTGCCTGCGGTCCAGCTCGAGCTGCGTCTCCCCGGGTCCCCTGAGCCCCACGGCCCCGGAGCCCGTGCCGCCCGTCTGCTGGGAGAGCCCGACCCGCATGCCGGCGAGCCGCGGGAGCAGGTACTGGTACTGTGCGAGCTCGACCTGCAGCTTGCCCTCCCTGCTCTGCGCGTGCTGGCTGAAGATGTCGAGGATGAGCCGGGTGCGGTCGATGACCCGTATCCCGTCCCCCAGCGCCGCTTCGAGCTTCCGCTGCTGCCCCGGGGAAAGCTCGTCGTCGAAGAGCACGAATTTCGCATCGCTTGCCGCCACGAGCTCCCCGAGCTCCCGGACCTTGCCGGAGCCGATCCACGTGCGAGCGTCGGGATGCGTGAGCTTCTGGCTGGTGGCTCCGGCCACGGCGAGGCCCGCCGTCGCGGCCAGCCTGCCAAGCTCATCCAGCGAATCCTGCATGGTCCATGCGCCCGATGCGCCCTTCAGCTCGACGCCGACGAGGATCGCCCTGTTGCCGGCGGGGCCGCTCGTATCCAGATCCGTGAGGAGGTCCCTGCTCATCTGTCGGACAGCATACCCGATTCAGCGGGCCGCAGCGAGTCCGCCACAAGCTCCGCAGTTTCGGGGAGTTGCCGATATACTACTTGACGGAAGTGGAGGAGTTGCGGCCTCCGGTCGCGGAAAAGAATCCGCGAACACGCGAAACCTCTTGCATTTGTTTTTTGCATGTAGTATTTATTGGACGAAGAATAGAAATGGGGAGGGGACCCGCCGACAGCGCTGCGCGCGAGCGGCCTTTGCCCCACCAGAGATGAGATAGAGGAGTCCCAGCAGAAATGGAAACCAAGGTGCAGAGCACTGAGGAGGCAGAACCTCCAGGTACAATGCCCGTAGTCCAGGATCTTGCCGAGCTTGTCGGCATCCGGACTACGATTCCGTCCTTCACGTCCTTTTCCCGATCCATCAAGAAACCGGCATCCGTTCCCCTCAAGTTTCCCACCTCGACACGATCAGAAGAGTTTCGCGCACGGCACTTCCCGCTGGTCACGCCCGCCGAGTGGTGCGACTGGCGATGGCAGCTTCGCTACCGCGTGCGCTCCCTCGAGGCGCTGGAACGGGTGGTGCGTCTGACGGACGATGAGCGCACGGCGATCCAGAGGCACACGGGCTCCCTGCCCTTCGCTATCACGCCGTACTACCTCAGCCTTCTCGACGCGGACAATGCCGAGCACCCGCTCCGAAGGACGATGATCCCCGTCACCGACGAGTATCTCCGCGTGGCCGGAGAGGCCGAGGATCCCCTCGGAGAGGACAGGGACAGCCCGGTGCCCGGGATCGTGCACCGCTATCCTGACCGGGTGCTGTTCCTGGTGGCCAATTCCTGCGCGTCCAACTGCCGCTACTGCACGCGGTCGCGCATGGTGGAGAACCCCGACAACAACAGCATCTTCTTCCAGTCACAGTGGGAGCAGGCAATCGTGTACATCGACACGCACACCGAGGTGCGGGACGTCCTGCTCTCGGGCGGCGACCCGCTGACGCTCTCCGACGAGAAGCTCGACTGGCTGCTCTCCCGGCTGCGGAGGATCCCGCACGTCGAGTTCCTGCGCATCGGAACGAAGGTCCCTGTCGTCATGCCCCAGCGAATTACGACTTCCCTCACCCGGGTCCTGAAGCGCTCGCACCCGCTGTGGGTCAGCATCCACTTCACCCACCCGGACGAGCTCACCCCGGAGACGGTCGAGGCATGCGCGCGCCTGGCGGATGCCGGCGTCCCCCTGGGCAGCCAGACCGTCCTGCTGGCGGGAATCAACGACTCGGTGGACACCATGAAGAGGCTCATGCACGGGCTGCTGAAGTCGCGCGTGAAGCCCTACTACCTGTACCAGTGCGACCCGATCGTCGGCTCGAGCCATTTCCGGACTTCGGTGAAGAAGGGTCTGGAGATCATTCAGGGCCTGCGCGGACACACCTCGGGCTACGCGGTGCCCACGTATGTGATCGACGCCCCCGGGGGGGGCGGCAAGATCCCCCTTCTCCCCGAGTACGTCGTCGGCCGGGACGGCGACGAGCTTGTGCTGCGCAACTACCAGGGGCTGCATTACCGCTACCCGGATCCCCTCGGAGCCGCAAAAGAGCGAGCCGGATGAGAAAGAAACGCGCCGCTCCCTCGAAGGGCACGGCGCTCTTTTCCGCATGAGCCTTCCTCCCGTTGCGATCGTGCATGGCCGCGTGACGGCGTCCGCCGCCGTCGATGAGAAGGACGTCCTGGTCCAGGCGGACGCCGTCCGCTCCGCGCTGCGGGCACTGGGGCATCGGACCGTCGACGTGCCGCTCACCCTGGACCTGGAAGAGGCTGCAAAGGTCCTGCGCGCGCAGCGGCCTCTCATCGCCTTCAACCTCGCGGAAACGATCGACGGCAGGGGAAGCATGATCCATCTCGCGCCGATGCTCCTCGACAGCCTCGGTATCCCGTACACGGGCGCCCCTTGCGAGGCGATCCTGCTCACCTCCCACAAGCTGCTCGCGAAGAAGATTCTCCACGCGGCCGGGGTCGATACGCCGCCGTGGACGCCGGCCGCCGACTCGTTGAGCGCCGCGCCGGCGTTCCCTCCGCCCTGGATCGTGAAATCGGTGTGGGAGCACGCGTCGGTGGGACTGGAGGACGGATCGGTTGCCGCGACCCACGCGGCCCTTGCGGACGAGATCTCGCGTCGGACCCGCACGGAGCGGATCGAGCACCTTTTCGTGGAAGGGTACATCGAGGGCCGGGAGTTCAACCTCGCCCTGCTGGGCGGCACTTCTGACGGCGAGCCCGAGAGCCTCCCGCCGGCCGAGATCCAGTTCCTCGGCTACCCCGTGGGCAAGCCGAAGATGGTGGGCTACAAGGCGAAGTGGGATGAGGGTTCGTTCGAATACAACAACACGCCCCGCCGATTCGACTTTCCGCCGGGTGACGACGGGCTGATCGGTGCGCTCTTGTCGGTGAGCAGGAAGTGCTGGAAGGCCTTCGAGCTGCGGGGATATGCTCGGGTGGATTTCCGCGTTGATGGCCCTGGCCGCCCCTGGGTCCTCGAAATCAACACGAATCCCTGCATCTCGCCGGACGCCGGGTTCATGGCGGCCGCGGGACGCGCCGGCCTTTCCATGGAAGATGTCGTGCGCCGGATCGTCGCGGAAGCGACGATGGCGGCCGCAGCTGCGGCCAAATGTGGACGGACCTGTCGTGAGGAGAACGAGGCATGAACACAACCAGGATCGGGTTCCGCAGCGCCGTCACGGAGAAAGACCTCGCGGCGGTCCGGCAGGTCACCGAGTCCACGGGCTTTTTCTACCCCGAAGAGGTTGACACAGCGGTCGAG
>JBEKXR010000338.1:0-4920 GCA_049511935.1 Spirochaetia bacterium
ACCATCGTCATTACCGCAGTGATGATCCTCGTTCTCTGGCTGATCCCCGGGCGTGCCCCTCTTCTTCATATCGGTACCTCGAACTTCGTCGGGCTCGCTCTCTTCATGGTCGTCTGCGCATTCTTGACAGCTGTCGCCGAGTTGTACCGGCGCAGCAGGCAGAAAGCCGCCGCGTATGACAGGGATCAGGCGCAGAGGCAGACACAGGAAGCACTTCGCCAGCAAGCCGAACTGCTGAGGCTTTCGTTCGACGCCATCATTGTCTGGCGGATCGGCGGTGGAATCGAGAGCTGGAACCGGGGCGCCGAAGAACTGTACGGCTATTCCGAGCAAGAGGCCCGGAGAGAAAGCCTTCCGGAGCTTTTCAGGGCTCCCGGTCCAGGTCGCTGGAAGGAAATGGAAGAATCGCTACGAACCCGTGGCGAGTGGTTCGGCGAGATCCAGCATACAACGAAGGACGGCCGGGAGCTCATCGTCTCTTCCCGACAGCTCTTGGGCCGCGGACTCGATGGCAGCGAGCGCGTGCTAGAGATCGACCGCGACATCACCGACCGCAAGCGAGTAGAAGAAGAACTGCGCCGGGCGCACGACGAGCTGGAGGAAAAGGTGGAGCTCCGGACGGCCGACCTGCAAAGGGCGAACAGGACGCTGCTCATGGTGAGCGCCTGCGATCAGGCACTGGTACAGATCTCCGACGAACACGAGCTCACCGGAGTCATCTGCCAGATCATCCAGGATGAGGGGGGCTACCCGCTGGTCTGGGTAGGGCTCGTCGAGGACGGCGAAATGGGGAGCATCCGGTGCGTCGCCTCCGCGGGAGACCGGGACGGGTATATCGAAAGCTTGAGAGCAGCCGGTGGCGACGAGGCGCTTTCCGGCGGACCTGCGGGACGCGCAATCCGCACAAAATCTCCCGCCGTGAGCCCTGATATTGCCGACACCGCTGAAGACGCTCTCTGGAAGGAAGTAACACTCTCCCGCGGATATCGGGCCGTGGCGGCACTTCCCCTCCTCGACCTGCAGAAGAATGCCATTGGTGTCCTGGTCATCTCTTCCGACAGCTTCACCGGCTTCGAGCAGAGACAGCTCACCCTCCTGAAGGAACTCGCCGACGACCTCGCCTTCGGGATCACGTCCCTTCGCGCGCGCGTCGAGCGGGACCAGGCGCAGAGGGCCCTCGAGCTGAAGGCGACGCAGCTGCAGGCGCTCGCTGGCGAGATCGTTCGCACCGAGCAGCGGGAGCGGCAGCGGATCGCGCAGCTGCTGCACGACCAGATCCAGCAGCTCCTCGTCGCCACCCTCTACGGCCTGGAGGGTCTGCACGAAGCGCGGCCCGGGGCCGAGTACCGGCAGACCACAGAGAAGCTGAGCGGGCTCGTGCGCGAAAGCATCGCCATGTCCCGCTCCCTCATGTCAGAGCTCAGTCACCACTCCTACACTGAGCCGGACCTGTGCACCGCGCTGGGGTGGCTCGGCGCGTGGGTGAAGGAAAAATACGGTCTCGACGTGAAGGTCCGATGCGCTGAGACAATCACAGCAGAGGTCGAGGAAACCCGGGTCACCCTCCTGCAGTCAGTGCGCGAGCTCCTGTTCAACGTGGTGAAGCACGCCGGAGTCAGGGAGGCGTACGTGGAGCTCGTGCGGGGACCCGACGGGTGCGTGAGGGTGACGGTGAGCGACGAGGGAGCCGGCTTCGACCCGGAGAAGGCGCATGCGCCGGGGCTCGCCTCGGGCGGCATCGGCCTGTTCAGCATCCGCGAGCGGCTGGACGTCATCGGGGGCGGGATGAAAATCGAAAGCGCCGCAGGCCGTGGAAGCCGGCTGACAGTGTGGGTACCCGCGGACCCCTCGGATGCCCTGGATTCCGCGCGGCCGACGAGCGGCACCACCGTTGATGCCGCGGCGCCAACCGAAGCCGCAGCGCCGCCGTTAAGGGCGAAGGATCCGCGCCCCATGAGGCCGACGCGCGGCTCAGGCAAGATTAGAGTTCTGCTCGTGGACGACCATGCAGTCGTGCGAGACGGGATCGCACTTCAACTGCTTCAGCAGCCCGACATCGAGATCGTCGGGGAGGCGGCGGACGGCGCAACAGCAGTGGAGTTGGTGCGCGCCCTGCGGCCGGACGTGGTGACGATGGACGTCAACATGCCAGGGATGAACGGTATTGAAGCAGCCAAGGCCATTCACGTGGAGCATCCCCGCACCCGGATCATCGGGCTATCGATGTCGGAGGAATCGGAGCAGGGCGCCGCCATGCGGGGTGCCGGGGCGGTGCACTACCTTTCGAAGAGCGCGTCGCTGGACAAGCTTCTCGCTGCGATCCGTGATCCCTCAGACAGGGAGTGATCCAGGAACCAGAGGTACAGCCGCGAATCCCGGTAGGTCATTGTCCAGCAGTCGTGCGCGAGGTCGGGATACACGGTGAGCCGTGCGTCTGCACCCGACTTGCGCAGACTGTCGATCATCTTTTGCGACTCGGTGACCGGCACGTTGACGTCCTGAGCACCGTGGAAGGCCCAGATCGGAATGTCTGTGAGGCGAGGGATGTCGGGAAGATCGCTCAAGCCACAGACCGGTGCGATAGCGGCAAACGTGCGGGGATACGCCGCGGCGGTTTGCCACGTCCCATAGCCACCCATGCTGAAACCCGTGAGATAGACGCGGTCCCGGTCGATACGCACCATTTCCTCGACGGAGTCGAGTACGCTCTTCACGATCCGTGGCGGTCAATGCGTGTTCGGCGGGCACTGGGGAACGACGGCAACGAACGGAAAATCCCTTTCTTCCTTCGCAAAGGCCAAAAGCGCCAGTTTTTCTAGCAACGCAGGATCGTCACCTCGCTGCTCGCTGCCATGGAGGAAGAGGATGAGGGGCCAGTCGGACGGGGGGCCCTGCGAATAGGCAGGAGGAATGTAGAGCAAAAAATTCACATGATCGGCGAGAGGGTCGTTCAAGGTCAGCCGATGCACCGAACGGCCCACAGGAGGCCCGTCATCCGCCGCTGATGCGGAGGCCGCCACGAGCATAGCGAGAATCATGCCCGACCATCGATACCTCATGCCCCAATCATACGGCGGGAAGCCCGCCTCGGCTGTCAAACAAGTAATGACGATGTGTCATAGATTTTCGACAAAACTTTCCCCGATTCGCTGACACCCGGCGCCTCCCGACACACCTATTCTTACACTGATTTGGAAACCGTGGGAGCCCACGGTGAGGAGGTCAAAATGAAGATTTACATTCTGCGGGGAGCCGGCGTGGCCGTGCTCCTGCTCGGCGCGATCCTGGGCTGCCAGACCGCGAAACCCGCGCTCGTCGCACCGGCGGAAAGCGCAATCCAGGTGGAAAAGTCCGGTTTCTCCCCCGCGGGGGCGACCGGCCAGAACAGCATCGATATCTCGCTGCTCTTTGGGAATGGCGATGCGATAAAGTCATGGAAGGTCGAGCTGACAAGCACCGGTAAGGTGCAGAAGACCTGGACCGGTGACTCCAAGTACCTTCCCACGAGCCTGACCTGGGACGGCAAGAGCGACTCTGGCACCATGGCTCCTGAAGGCACGTACACGGCGAAGCTGTCCATTGACTACACCTCGAAGTACCAGCCCGTCTCTGAAGACAGCAAGAGCTTCGTGCTCGATATCAGTCCGCCCACGGGCACGATCGCCATGGACCCGGCCCAATTCACCCCCTCCGAGAATGGAGTCCAGGGCCCTTTGACGCTCACGATCAACGCGAGCTCGGCACTCGCGCACATGGACTCCTGGTCCCTGGATGTCCTGGATCCGGCAGGAGTATTGGTGAAGAATTGGAGCGGACAGTGGCCCGGCACCACCGCGACCTGGGACGGCTCGTCGATGAACGGAGGATTCGTCATTCCGGCAACCACCTACCAGGCCACTGCCACGGTGCGGGACGAATACGGCAACTCTTCTCAACTGAAGGCTGAGATTCCTGTGGCGGCCCTGCCGAAGAAGGCGGCTGTCGTCGCTGCTCAGACGCCGGCACCTCCTCCGCCCAAGCCAGGACAGCTCGCCGTCGTGGCGAAGAGCCCGGGGTTCTCACCGAACGGGGACACCCTTGCGAACACGATCACCCTCTTGCTTGGATTCGGCCAGCCCTCGGCTGTGGTCTTATGGAATGTGACGATATCCACACCGGGAGCGGGAAGGCAGAAGACATATTCGGGTAGCGGTTCAGAGCAGCCGGCGAGTCTCGTGTGGGACGGCAAGTCCGATAGAGGTGCGATGTCACCTGAGGGCGTCTACACGGCAACCCTGTCCGTCGACTTCGGCACGGCTTTTGCCCCCGGCACGGCAACGAGCCAGTCCTTCGTGCTGGATCTGACCCCGCCGACGGGGACGATCTCTCTCTCCTCCGCGCTTTTCTCACCCATCGAGTCGTCCGACACGATCAACCTGAAGCTTGCCGCCAGCTCGAAACTTGCGAAAATCGACAGCTGGACCATGGACATCTATGATCCGGGTGGCAACGTCTTCAGGAGCTTCACGAAGAAATGGCCGTCAGACACGGCGGTCTGGGACGGCAAGGGAACAAAAGGTGAAATGGTCCAGTCGGCCGAGGACTACCCCGTGGTGGCAAAAATCAGAGACCAATTCGGGAATATCGGCACGGTGAAAGCGACGGTACCCGTCGATATCCTTGTCGAAAAGAGAGGGAACGGATATCGCATCCTCGCGTCACGAATCTTCTTCAAGGCCTTTACTGCGGACTACAAGGACGTCCCCCCCGAGCTTGCCCAGCAGAACATGTCACGCTTGGACGCGCTCGCCGCGAAGCTGAAGAAATTCACGGCGTACAATATCAAGATGGTCGGACACGCCGTAATGATCTATTGGGACAAACCTGCAGCAGGACGGGAGGAGCAGCAGTCAATCTTGACCCCCCTCTCGAAGGCCCGTG
>JBEKXR010000339.1:0-4913 GCA_049511935.1 Spirochaetia bacterium
TTTCTCCGAAAGTCTGGGAATGTGCTATAGTATCAAGAGTGGCTTTCAGTGTATATTGGGCAGATCCGATCAGTGTTCTGTGGCCCGCCAACGGTCCGCGCATGATCTGTAATCTTGAAGGAGCGAGGCAGGAATGAAGATTGATTCCATTGGAGTACGGATTCCTACGAGAGTGGTAACGAACGATGAAATCCTGCAGCTGCTGGCGCAGCACAGCCCCGAGGCGTCGACCCTGCTTGTAAAGACCTACCAGCGCATCGTGAAGGGGCTCTTCAGCGCCGCGGGGTCCCAGTTCCGGCACGTGAGAGACGAAGAGAAGGGTGAGAAGGCGAGCACGTTCATCATCGGTGCCATCAGCGACGCTCTGGAAAAGGCGAACCTGAAACCGGAGGACATCGACCTCCTCATCTACTGCGGGGTGGGCAAGGGATTCCTGGAACCGGCGAACGCCTATTTCTACGCGCAGAAGCTGGGGATGACGGCATCGTGTTTCGACATTGTCGATGCCTGCATGAGCTGGATCCGGGCTCTGGAAATCTCGTATGAGTTTCTCAAGAGCGGCCGGTACGAGCACATCATGATCGCCAATGGAGAATTCAATATCCACCACGGCTTCCCGGACAATTTCAAAATCAGGGACCTGCGCCAGGTGGAGTATACCTTCCCCACCTACACGATCGGGGAAGCGGCCTCCGCGACGATCCTGAGTCACTCGGACCACGTTTGGAAGTTCGCCTACAAGTCGCTGCCGGAACTCGCGGACCTGTGCACGATCCCCCTGAACGGCTGGGACAACTTCGTGGAGCCCAGCAAGCGCCTGGGCAGGAACGGGCTGTACAACTTCGTCTCCTACGGGAGGGAGCTGTTCGACGCCGCCCGCAAGTACCTCGCACCGTTGGTGAAGGAGATCGTGAGCGACCTCAACGATCCGGACATCTACTTCCCGCACGCCGCCTCCGATGCCGCGTACCTTGCGGCGATGAAGGACCACAGCCTCCCCCTCGAGAAGATGTTCGCGGAGGTCTTCCCGAATTATGGCAACATCGTCTCGGCGAGTATCCCCGTCGGTATGGACATGGCCTTGAATTCAGGCAAGCTGCAGCGGGGGAGCAAGGTGGTCTTCTGCCCGGCGAGCGCCGGCATGGTGTACAGCGCGGTGCAGTTCGTCTTCTGATGCGCCGGGGTACTCCGCGGATTCCCGACTAGGCTTCCACCTCCTCCATCTCCTTCATTGTCACCATGCGTCCCTCGCGACGTGACAGTTCCGCCGCGAACACGATGGCGTGCGACCGCAGCGACTCGCGCACGTCGGTGATCACCAGTGCGGCGTTCTTCTCCCGGATGGCCGCGAGGAAGCTCATGACGACGCGAGCGTCTCCTCCGCCGTGCCCTCCCTCTTCGGTCTCGAGGACGACCCTTTCGGTCCTGTTGTCTGCAAAGGTGCGCACCGACATCTCCGCCTCCGTGAACTCCACCTCGCCTTCGGTGCCGTGAACCCTTATCCTGCGGCCTTCCCCCTGCGTGAAGGCGGTCATGGTGAAGGTCGCGGTGACACCCGCATCGAACTCCATGCAGACCACCTGGTGATCGACGACGTCATTGTCGCACTTCCACACGCAGCGGCCGTACGGACCGTCGGCGAGCGCGGCAAGATGCGCCTCCCGGCTGTGCTCGGCTGATACCATCGCGGCAGGCCACTGTCCGCGGTCGCTTTCCACGTAATGCTTCAGCGCGGAGTAGGCGCATCCGGGCTCCAGGGCGCAGGAGGTGCATCGTTCGCCGCTCCCCGCCGGCGCATTCTGGCGCGTGAAGTAAGACAGGCTTCCATACGAGGCCACGCGCCGGCAGACGGCGCCGACCAGGTGGGCGATGTAATCGATGTCATGGCAGCTCTTGGCAAGCAGCATGAAAGTGGAGCGTCCTTCGTTTCCCCAGTTCCCCCGGACGTAGCTGTGGGCGTGGTGCCACCAGGCCACCTGTTCGAGCTGATCGATCGTGACCACCCGGCCGATTCGCCCGCTCTCCACGACTCGCTTCAGCTCGGCGAAGCGGTGGTTGTAGCGGAGGGAATGGCAGACGGAGGTGATCGTGCCGGCCTCCGCCTGCGCACGGACGATCCGCCGGCAATCCTCGAGACTGGTGGCCATCGGCTTTTCCAGAAGCATGTGGTAGCCGAGCCCCGTGAACGCGACGGCGGAGTCGACATGCTCCCGATCCATTGTTGCCACGATCACGGCATCACACAGGCGCGGCCGGGCAGCAAGGTCCCTCCAGTCCGTGAAAACGCCGCCCTGCGGCAGCTGGTACTGCGCCGCAAATGCCTCCCGATACTCTCTGCGAGGCTCGGCGACCGCTCCGATCCTGGCCAATTGCGGGAACCGGGAGATGATTTCCGCGAAGCCGGAGCCCCTGTTTCCCGCGCCAACGATCGCAACCGATACTGGTGAATCCATGTCCGCTCCCTTCAGCCTTTGACGCTGCCGACGGTAACTCCCTCGACGAAGAATCTCTGGAATGCCAGGAACAGCACAATGAGAGGCAGCACGACCAGGGTGGAAGCCGCCATCAGCAGGGTGTAGGCGACGTTGTGCTCGGAACGGTAGAACTGCAGCCCGATCGACAGCGGGTAGAGCTCCTCGTTGTTCAGGAAGAGCAGGGGGGTGAGGAAATCGTTCCAGGCGCCGACGGCCGCGAAAATCGCGACGACCGCGATGGCAGGTCTCAGCAGGGGCAGGATGACGATCCCGAAGGTCTGCAGCTCGCTCGAGCCGTCGATCCGCGCCGCCTCGGAGATCTCCCTCGGGATCTCCATGAGGAACTGCCGCATGAGGAAGATAAAGAAGGCCTGGCCGAAGAAGGCCGGCACGATCAACGGGAGGTAGGTGTTGACCCAGTGGATCTTCGCGAAGATGTCGAACAGCGCGACGATGGTGACCGGAAATGGTATGAAGAGCGTGGCAACGGCGAGGAAAAAGAGCTTGTCGCGCCCGGGCCATTGGATCCGCGCAAATCCGTAGGCGATCAGCGAATTGGAAAAGATTGCTCCGATAGTCGCTCCCGCGGCGAGGATCAACGAGTTGAGGGTGAAGCGGAAGAAGGTGATGTATTTGACCGCGTCGGAATAGTTGGTCCAGACAAACGTGTGCGGCCACAAAGTCGGGGGAAACGTGTTCAGCTCTTCCGTGGTTTTCAGCGAGGTGATGATCATCTGGTAGAAAGGAAACAGAAAGAGGAGGCACATCAGGACGAGCACGAAGCGCGGGATGATTTTCGTCGCGAGCATGTGCCTGAACGACTCCCGGACCACCATGGCATCCCGATCGTGCATGTCTTTCCCCTCTATTCGCTTTCGTAATGGACCCAGGTCCTGGCCCATCGGAACACCGAGAGCGCCAGGATGACGCTGACGATGAACAGGACCCAGGCCATGGCAGATGCGTACCCCATCTGCGTGTACTGGAAGGCGGTCTTGTACAGGTAGAAGACGTAGAAGAGCAGCGAGTTACGCGGACCGGCCATGCCCTGCCCGCCGATGGCTCCGCTTGTCAGAATGTAGGCCTGGGTAAAGATTTGCAGGCCGAGAGCGAGCCCGAGCACGATGTCGTACAGGATGACCGGGGTGATCATCGGAAGCGTGATGTAGAAGAAGCGCCGGAAGGGCCCGGCTCCATCGATCTGCGCGGATTCCAGCATCTCTGTCGGAACTCCGCGCAGGCCGGCGAGAAAGATGAGCGCGGGTCCTCCCGCGCCGAGCTGGGCCAGGAGCACGATTGCGAACTTCGTCCACGTCGGGTCCCCGAGCATGTCGACCGTCGGAATTCCGGCCAGGTTTGCGATTCGGTTGAGGAGCCCGAACTTCGGGTTCAGGAACACGACCCACACGAGGGACAGCGCGAACACCGGCAGGATGGAGGGAAGGTAGAGGATCGCCCTGTAGACGGGCACCTCCTTGACCTTCTGGTTCATCGCGAGGGCGATCACGATCGCGACCACCACCCCGATCGGCACCGCGAGGACCGTGTAGTACAGCGTGTTGTAGGCGGACTTCCAGAACAGGTCGTCCTTGAACAGGTTGATGAAGTTCTGCCAGCCGATGTCGGTCATGTCGCCGAAGCCCGAGTATTCGGTGAAGCTCATCCGAAGGGAATACAAGATGGGATAGACCTGCAGTGTCAGGAACCCGAACAGCCACGGGCTGACGAACAATAGGCCGTTGCGCAGGTTGCGCCTCGTCGATTGGGTCATCTCGTGCCTCGAAATCTGGGTGCGGTTCCCTGCAACCGCACCCGAAGGATCGATGGGCGCTGCCGGCCTGAGACGGCCGGAGAGTGCCCTACTGAAGCGGGAGGAACTTGTTCAGCTGGGGCTGAACCTTGTCGGAGACCTTCTGCAGCGCCTCCTGCGGCGTGGCGACGTTGTCGATCACGTCGTTCATTGCCACCGTGAGCGCATCCCAGAACAGCCCGCCGACGGGAAGCGCCGGCCTGCTGCTCGCGAACGCCAGGGTCTTCTGAAAGAAGGCATGCTGGCCGGGAAAGAGGCTCATATCCTGCGAGAGTGACACGATCGTCGGCAAGTGAGACGATGTCAGGGTGTACATCTTCTGTCCATCAGGGCCGGTCATCCACTGACAGAACTTGAAAGCTGCGTCGGGGTGCTTTGAGCCCTTCGGGATCGTGTACGACCAACCGCCCGCCCACGTGGAGGGCTTGTCACCTGCCTTGGGAATGGGGATGTAGGTGACGCCCCACTTGGCATTCGGCGCGTACTGGGCGAGCACCGCGATCTCCCAGTCTCCCGTCACGACGATCGGGACAGATCCTGTGATGAAGGTGTCCTGCTGCGGCGGGTTGTTCGGCGGGAGGTAGGTGCTAATGAATGTCCGCACCTTCTGAGGACCGAGGGCCTTGTAG
>JBEKXR010000340.1:0-4883 GCA_049511935.1 Spirochaetia bacterium
CAGCTCGGCGCGAATAGTCCACCCGCCGGTATTGTGGCAGGCGCCGCGATTCGATGTCCCATACGTAAGCGCGTTTCCATGGAATCCACGAGGGTCGTAACCAGCGAAGGGCATGCCCTTGACGTCGAGAATATAGGGCCTCCACTCGGGTCGCGCACACTTCACATGATACATTCCCTCCGCCAGCAGGTTTCCGATGGCGGCGCGCTCCCCGATCAGCCGGATGACTCCAATCAAGGCGTCCGCATTGCCGAACCTGGCCTCAATCCCGTCCGTATCCCTCCCTGTGATCAGACCCCTCTCGTACAGCTCCATGGTGAGGGCAACCGCGTGCCCCGCGGACATCGTGTCGAGGCCCAGCTCATCGCAGAGCTGGTGTGCCTTCACGATCGCGGCAAAATCCGCGACCCCGCAGTTCGGGCCCAGGAGGGCGACGCTTTCGTACTCGGGCCGCGCGCGGGAACCCGCGTATTTTCCTGAGCGAACTTCGCAGCTCATCCCGCACGCCACCGGACAGCGCAGGCAGCCGGTGTTGAGGACCCGCGCCCTCTTGCGCGCGGCGAATATGTCGACCCCGCTCGCGCCTTCAAAGGTGCCGGTCTGGAAATTCCGGGTGGGCATGCAGCCCAGTTCATTGATGGGCTCGATGTATTGAAGAGTGCTGCGGCCCTCCCAGGCGCCTGCAGACTTCCTCAATCGTGCCGTCACCGACTCCCTGATCCGCCCCACCCGCTCGGGGTCGGCCAGAGGGCAGCGCTTGCTGCCATGCACCGCCACCCCCTTCAGGAGCTTGGAACCCATGATGGCACCCGCACCGCCGCGGCCCAGGGCACGCTCATCGACATTAATGCAGGAGATTCTCACCAGCCGTTCAGCGGCAGGCCCAATGGAGAGGGTGCCCGCCTTCGCATCGCCGACAGCCTCGCGAAGCGCATCGCGAGTCAGGTTGGAGGTGAAGCCCAGGAGGCCTCGCGCGTCATGGAAGCTCACGGTGTCGTCCACGATGGAAAGCCATGTCCAATCGCTGGCCTTGCCCGATATCACCAATCCGTCGAACCCGGCCTCCTTCAGCCGGGTGGCGAAGTCGCCGCCGCAGCTCGAACAGAGATACATGCGTGTTTCAGGAGATTTGGTGGCCAGCTGGAACCTCGTTCCCCCCGGCAAGTCGGTGCCCGTGAGTGGACCGGTCATGAAAAAGAGCGTGTTCGCCGGCGAAAAAGCATCAACCTCGGAACTGATTTCGTTGAAGTAGTACCAGGCGGCCAGGCCGCGGCCGCCGAGGAACCTGGCGATGATGCCTCGCGCAAGTTTTTCGACCGTGCAGGTCCGCCGGTTCAGATCGACGCGGAGGATTCGCCCCCAGTATCCTTTCAGCATCACCGTCTGCCGCCTCGAGGCATTCTGCACGCGCCGGTGATATTTTACAACTCGGCAGTCTCTGATACATTGAGCCAGGGCGTCGTCGCGCTTGCGAACGTTTGCGCGCAACGCTCCGTCCGGGCGCGCGTCAAAGTCATCAACGACGTGTCCGTGGGGGTCCATCTTTTGTTGAGAACTGTCGTGCGCGCGAGCGACTTCTCCTGGCAGAGCGGCTGTGGCCCCTCTTCGCTTTCAGCCTCGGAGGTCCATCTCTGGAGCCTCTCCCTGGATAAGCCCCCCGAGCGTATCCAGATTTTCCGCGACTTCCTCTGTTCTGAGGAAATGCGGAGAGCCGACGGCCACCACTTCCAGAGGGACAGGGATTCCTTCTGCCTCTGCCGCGGCTACCTTCGGATGCTTCTCGGCCGGTATGGGGGTGTGGCCCCTGGGGAGGTCCGATTCAGGACCGGCGATCATGGGAAACTATCCCTCGATCCGGATTTTCACGAGCAAAACATCGGGTTCAACGTTTCCCACTCCGGGCGCATCGCCATGATTGCTCTGGCGAAGCATAGGCGTCTCGGTGTGGATGTCGAGAGAGTGCGTGGTGCCGCCAGGATCGACGAAATCTCCCGCAGCTTTTTCTCGTCCCTGGAAGACAAATCGATCCGTGCCCTGCCGGAGGGAATGAGAGTTCATGCATTCTATGCCTGCTGGACGCGAAAGGAGGCGGCGGTCAAGGCTCTGGGGGGCAGCATCGCGGCGCTCGCGGACAGGGTCATCGTTTCCGCAAATCCTGGCGGGCCCGCGCAGCTCTTGCGGATGCCCTCCGACCTTGACGAGAACACTGAGTGGCACCTTCATGACCTTCCGGTGAGTGAAGGGTACGCCGCCGCCCTGTGCTACAGCGGCTCTCAAGCCGCGGTTTTCCTCTGGCAGCCGAATGAATGATATGCGCCGACCCCAGGGAGCGCCGGGACGGTGCGTATCGAATTACGATGTGCCCGTCGGAGGCTTTCCGGTGTCATCGTTGTGATCGACGTGGCTGGAGTAGACCCGGTAGGCATCCCCCACTGTCCTCACGTTCCAGGCCTCTTCCATGGGGATGGTGATCCCTTCCTCCCGGAGGCGCAGCATCATCTCCACCAGCCGGATCGAATCCGCAAAAAGGTCATCGACAAATGAAGCTTCAGGCACCACAAGGGTTTCCTCGACGTGCAGCTCCCTGGCAATGAGATGCCGGAACTCCTCGAAGGGGATGGGGTTGCGGGGATCTTTCACGTCCTGCCTCCTGTCAGCTCCTGGATTGCCGCTTCACGCAGTTTGAACTTCTGTGACTTGCCTGTCTCAGCCTGGGGAAGCTCACTCACGAATCGCACCTGGCTGGGTATCTTGTAGGGCTCAAGCGTCGCTCGGCAGTGGTCCAGGATCTCCTGGATCGTCATCTGCGCATTTTCCTTCAGGCGTACAAAAGCCCACACGCTTTCCCCACCCACGGCCGACGGCACTCCGACAACCGCAGCATCTTCTATCTTGGGGTGGGAGCTCAGGTGGCCCTCGATCTCAGCGGGATAGATGTTCTGCCCGCCGCGGATGATGACGTCCTTGGCGCGGCCGACGATGCGCAGGTAGCCCTTCTCGTCGATGCGGGCAAGGTCGCCCGTGTAGAGCCAGCCATTTTCATCTTTCACCTTTGCCGTCAGGTCGGGGGCCTGGTAGTAGCCAAGCATCACGCTCTCGCCGCGCACGGCCAGCTCCCCAACCTGGCCGGGAGGCAGGTCGCGCCTCTCCTCGTCGACGATCCTGACATCGATCCCCGGCATCACGCGGCCCACCGTCTCGACCTGCTTCTCGTCGGAATCGGCCAGGCTGCTGACTGAGATCCCTCCGGCAGCCTCGGTCATGCCGAACCCATTGTAAAGTGCGCATCCGAAGCGCTGCCTGATTTCCCGGGCCAGGGACGGCGGGCAGGGCGCGCCCCCGGTCGCGCAAACCAGAAGAGAAGAGGTGTCATACCTGGCGACGTCCGGCAGCGCCAGCAGGGCCTGGTAGGCCGTGGGCACGGTGACAAACACCGTCACCCGCTCCCGTTCCACGATCCGCAGCGCCTCTTTTGGATGGAACCGGGGCATGGCCACCAGGCGATCGCCCATGAGGAGTCCCTGGAGCATGACATGCAGCCCGGTGATGGAATGCCAGCCCACGGTGGACATGATGGTCTGAGGTTTTCCGATAGAACGCAGGAGCCGTGCCCTGTACCGGGCAACAGCCTTGGCCACCTCCACAACTGTTCTGAGGCTGGAAGGCCGGGCCCACAGCTCGCGCACCTTGAGGGTTGCCACCACAGGGGCGATCAGGCCGCCGTGGGTGTGCATGGTCGCCTTGGGTTTGCCGGTAGTCCCCGAGGTGTACAGCAGGGCCACCAGGTCCTCGGGCGCCACCGTGGCGTGAGGCAGGAAAGCCGGGCCCGGCTTCATGATCCCGGCCAGCGAGAGGCCGCTGCCCTCATCGCCCGCGAGAATGATGTGGCGGAGGCCGGGGGTCTGCCGCGCGATTTCATCGTCCACGGGACGCGTCGTCACCACCGCAACGGGCTGAGCGTCGGCCAGTATGTCCCTGAGCGCGCGCTCGCGCAGCTCGGGGTTGAGCGGAACAATGACCGCGCCGATCTGGGCCGCCGCGAAGAAGAGCGAGGCGAACTCGGGTCCTGGCGGGAGAAGGGCGATGACCCTGTCTTCCTTCTGGATGCCGAGCCCGGCCAGGCCGGAGGCCAGCGCGTCGATACGCGCAAGAAGCTGCCTGTTGGTGAGCCGCGCGGATCCGCAGACCAGTACTTCCTGTCCGGGCCGCGCCTCGCAGGCCGACCGGATCGCATCGCCCAGCGTCATTTTGGTGCTCAGCATGGCCGCCCTCTCACAGCTCCATGCGGTAGAGGCGGTAGTGCTTGTAGAGCTCTGCTCCGCGTCCCTTGGCGATGAGGTTGATCGCAGGGTTCAGCTCGGAAGTGAGCGAGCCATCGAGCCACTTGTAGCCATGCTTCCTTGCCTGTGTCAGCGCCTCCACGTACAGCATGGCATCGATGCCCCGACGCCGGTATTCCGCCAGGACACCCATGAGCTTGAACGAGACGACGTCGATCTCGCGGATGTAGCGCTTGACCTTGAGCCAGTTGAAGGGAAAGAGCCGGCCATTCAGGCGGCTGAGCACGCGATTGGTGTCCGGGATCAGCACGCAGAAGCCGACCGGCTTGCCATCAATCTGGGCGATAAGCGCGAGGTCCGGGTCCAGGAAAGGCCGCATCTGGTCGGCGAGGCGCTCGAACTCGGCCTCGCTGAGCGGGACGGAGTCTGGAATCTGGCTCATCGTGGTATTGAAGAGATATCGTATGGTGGACACCTCCTGAGCCCAGTCCTCCATATGTATTCTGCGGATGGTGACAGTGCCTGTCCGACTGACGGCATCTGCCACGTGCACGATGTCCGAGGGGGCGCCTTTCAACTCGCTTCCGACCTGTTCAAAGGTGG
>JBEKXR010000341.1:0-4847 GCA_049511935.1 Spirochaetia bacterium
AAGAAGGACGCCCTCATCTACATCGAATCCGACGAAGAGTCGAGCGAGGTGTTCGTGGTGGAATCCGGCGAGGTGGGGCTGACGGGCACCCCCGGCATCCCCCGGTTCCGCGCGAGCCTCGGGCCGGGAGACATCTTCGGCTTCACCTCAGGCCTCTGCCGCCGCCCGCGGATGGAGACCGCGGTGGCCCTGACCGACTGCTCCTGCGCGGTGCTGGAGCGGGAGCGGTTCATCGAGTCCGTGCAGTCCAACCCCGAGCTTGCCAGCCGGATCATTTCCTACTTCGCCCAGGAGCTTCGCGCCTACGATGACCTGATGACCTCCCCCTCCGACGAGGCGAGCGCCCGGGACGACGAGGCGCACCTCTACCAGCTCGCGCAGCACCTCGCGCAGAAGGGACGACCGGCCCACGCGATCCACGCGCTCAAGGTGTACACCACCCGATACCCCGGGGGCATGCACGTGGAGGAGGCGAAGCGGCAGCTGGCCGCGCTGCGCGCGAAGGGCGCCGCGTGCCCGGCGCCGGGAACGCGCGGGCTCTGCCGAGTCTTCGCCGACGGGCAGATGATCTTCTGCGAGCACGAGCCGGGCGACGAGCTGTACGTGATCAAGTCGGGAAAGGTGGAGATCCTGAAGATCTCTCCGCCCGACGAGATCCTCCTCTCCATCCTGAGGGAGGGAGACATCTTCGGCGAGCTCTCCATCGTCTCCACCGCGCCCCGGAGCGCCGCCGCAGTGAGCGCGGGAGAGTCGGTGCTTCTCCCCGTTTCCCGGGAGTCCCTGCTCTCGATCTTTCAGAAGTCGCCGGCCACCGTGGGCCGGATCCTGGGGGCCCTCAGCCAGCGCCTGTGGTTCACCTTCATCCGGCTGCGCGCAAAGGTGTACGAGAACCCGCTTACGCGCACGTATGTGCTGCTGGAGAACAAGCTGCTGGAAGAGAGAATCTCGCTCCTGGGCACGAAACCGTACACCCTCGCCCTGGGGATCGGGGAGATCCTGGGGATGGCAGGAGTGCCGGCCGACCAGGTGGACGGAGTGAAGAACGTCCTCGGCAGCGACCCCAACCTCAGTTTCCAGTTCCGCCAGGTCACCATAGAGAGCCCGAGCGCTTTGGAAGCGAAGGCCCGCTATTTCCGCACGCGCGACCACCTGGACAGCCCCGAGCTGAGGGGGCGAAAGCACGCCACGGCCCGCATCGGGCTGGACCTCCACGAGCTGAGGGTTCCCCCCGACACGATCCCCGAATCCTGAGCCTTTGGCACGCCGCCTGAAGGGCGGCTATTCCTTCAGCACCAGCACACCCTTTGCCGGCAGGGTGACCATTCCTCGGACGGGCTTTCGCTCCAGCAGATCAGTCAACTGCCGGGGGCCGAGATCGATCCGAACCGCCTCCTCGTTGTGATTGAGGACGAAAAGGAACGTCTCGGTCCCTTTCCGCCTGCGGGTTGCCTCGACGCCCGGGGTTGCACGGAGCACGGGCTCGATCCCCTTCCCCGCGGCAAGGACACGCGCGAGGCCATGGAGGAACCTCCTCTCGGGGGACGAGGCCACGTACCAGGCCTGTCCCTTCCCCACCGTGTTCCGCGTGAGGCAGGGCATGCCCTTGTAGAAATCCGCGCCGTAGACGGCACATACCTCCGCGCCCTCCAGTTGAAGGAGGTCGCAGACGATTCCGCACTCGAAGGACCCCGCCAGCCCGCCCAGAGGCTGGGTCACCACCATCGAGTTCCGGCGGTCCGGAAGAAGGGCGTCGATCTCTTCCACCCAGATGCCAAGGAGCCGGCGCAGCTCGCCCGGGTACCCTCCCAGCGTGACGAGGTCGTTTTCATTCACGATCCCGGAGAAGAAGGTGGTGAGAAACGTCCCCCCGCGCTGGAGGAATTCCGTGATCCGCGCCGCCACACCCGGTTTCAGCATGTACAGGACGGGAGCGATCACGACGTCGTAGCGGAGGAGATCGTCCGCGACTCCCACCAGGTCGACAGGGATGTTCTGCGCCCAGAACGCCTCGTGCCATCCGCTCACTTGCGGAAGGTAGCGAAGGGCGATGCTGGGACCCGAGCTCATTTCCACCGCCCACCAGTTGTCCCAGTCGAAGAGAATCCCCACGCGCGACTCGACGCGCGAATCGATGAGGGTGTCCCCCAGCGCCGCGAGCTCCTTCCCCAGGGCCGCCACCTCGCGGAACACGCGCGTGTTCTCGTGGCCCGCGTGCTCGATCACCGCCCCGTGGTACTTCTCGCACGCGCCCCGGGAGCGGCGGAGCTGGAAGAACATCACGGTGTCGGCCCCCCGGGCCACCGCCTGCCAGCTCTGCAGGCGCATCACACCGGGCCTCTTGAGGCTGTTGTAGGGCTGCCAGTTCTGCTGGCTGGGCGTCTGTTCCATGAGCATGAAGGGCCTGCCCCCCTTCACCCCCCGCATAAGGTCGTGGCGCATCGCCACCTCGTTCACCGGGGTATCGAGGCTGGGGTAGCTGTCCCAGGAGACGACATCCATTTCCCGGGCCCACAGGAAATAATCCAGGCCCTTGAAGGTCCCCATCAGGTTGGTGGTGATGGGCACGCCCGGTGCGGCCGCGCGGATCGCATCGCGTTCCGCCGTGAAGCAGGCAAGGAGGCTTTCGGAGGTGAAGCGATAGTAGTCGAGGGTGATGCCCTGGAACACCGTCTTCTCCCCGGTGAGATGCTCGCTGAGCAGGCTCGGCGCCACGATCTGGTCCCAGTCGCTGAAGCTATGGCCCCAGAAGCCGGTGCACCACGCCTCGTTCAACGCCGCGAGGGAGGAATATCGGCGCCGAAGCCACGCGCGGAACGCCTCCTCGCACCTCTCGCACCAGCAGGAGCCTCCGTATTCGTTGTTGATGTGCCACGCGACCAGCGCCGGATGCGCTCCATACCGTTCGGCGAGCTTGCGGGCCAGCAGGGCCGCGTACTTCCGGAAGGTGGGGCTGTTCGGGCAGAAGTTGTGCCGGGCCCCGAACTTCCGCCGCGACCCCTCGATCGTCGTGCGCAGGACGTCGGGATGACGCGTCGCCATCCACGCGGGTACGGCGCCCGTCGAGGTTGCCAGGCAGACATGGATCCCGTTCGATTGCAGCAGCTCGAAAACCCTATCCAGCCAGGAAAAGTCGTACGTCGATTCATCGGTCTGCAGCTTTGCCCATGAGAACACGGGCAGGGTCGCCACGTCGATCCCGGCACGCCGGAACAGACGCGCGTCCTCCGTCCATATTTCCTCGGGCCACTGGTCGGGGTTGTAGTCCCCCCCGTACCAGATCTTCGGCAGTCGTTCGTTGATCATGCCCCCTCCTCGATCGTGCTTGACTCGGCGCAGCCGGGTGGGTAGAGATTAACCCATGAGTAAGCCCGCCGTGCAAGCCACGGATCAGGAACGGGTGCTGCTGGAGGCGTGCTCTCTCTCACCCGAGGAGTGCTTCGCCCGCATGGAGAGCCGCGAAAAGGGCCTCACGGATGAGGAGGTGGAGGAAAAGCGGCGGGCATACGGCGCGAACGAGGTCGCGGCCCAGAAGGGTGGAGCGCTTCTCCGCACCTACCACCGGTTCGCCAACCCCCTCGTCATCCAGCTGCTGATCATCGCCGGTGTGTCCTTTCTCATGGGGGACCTGCGCTCCACCATCGTCGTCGGGGGGATGGTGCTCATCAGCGTGGGCCTCTCCTCCCTCCAGGAGGAGCGGTCGGGGCGGTCGGTGGAAAAGCTCCAGGCCATGGTCCGTACGACGGTGAACGTCATGCGCGACGGGAAGGAATCGGAGATCCCGCTTGCGCAGATCGTCCCCGGCGACGTCGTCATACTGGACGCGGGCACGCTCGTTCCGGCGGACCTTCGCCTCACGGCCACGAAGGACTTCTTCGTGAGCCAGAGCGCTCTCACCGGAGAGTCCATGCCGGTGGAGAAGAGCGCGGGCGCCGTGGCCGTCGGAGCAAAAGCGGCGTTGGAGCTCCCCAACGCGTGCTTCCAGGGCACCAACGTGCTCTCGGGAACCGCACGGGGAGTGGTGATCAACACGGGGGCCCGCACGTACTTCGGTGCCATCACGCGCAAGCTTGCCGGCCAGCGCTCGAAGACGAGCTTCGACAAGGGAATCGCGGGATTCACGTGGCTCATGATCCGGTTCATGGTCGTGATGGTGGCCGTGGTGTTCCTCATCGTCGGCCTCACGAAGCACAACTGGGGAGAGGCCCTGCTGTTCGGCCTGGCCGTCGCCGTGGGGCTTACCCCCGAGATGCTCCCGATGATTGTCACGGTGAACCTGGCCAAGGGCGCCCTGGCGATGTCGAGGAAGAAAGTCATCGTGAAGCGGCTGAATTCCATCCAGAACTTCGGGGCCATCGACATTCTCTGCACCGACAAGACGGGCACCCTGACACAAGACAGGGTCATCCTGGAAAAGTACGTCGATGTCTCCGGGAAGCAGAGCGACGAAGTCCTCCGCTATTCCTACATGAACAGCTTCTATCAGACGGGGCTGCGCAACCTCCTGGACCGGGCCGTGCTCGCGCACGGCGAGTTCGAGGTAGAGCAGCGGTGCAGGAAGGTGGACGAAATCCCGTTCGACTTCACCCGCAAGCGCATGTCCGTGGTAGTGGAATACGAAGGCGACCACGTGCTCATCTGTAAAGGCGCGGTTGAGGACGTGTTCAAGGTCTGCTCCTCCTACCAGGTGGAGGGCGACGTCCTTCCCATGATCGACATGATCCGCCAGGACGTGCTGGAGGACTACGAGGGTTTGAGCGCCGACGGCTACAGGGTGCTCGCGATTGCCTATCGGGAGTTCCCGCGAGACAAGTCGGTATTTGGCGCCGCGGACGAGAGTGACCTGATCC
>JBEKXR010000342.1:0-4843 GCA_049511935.1 Spirochaetia bacterium
TGATGCCCAACCCGGGCTGCGCCACCTGCGTCTTCTGCTCTACGCACCCATCCCGTGGGCTATCGATGCCATCTCGGCCCTGCAACCTCCCCGGCTGCCACGCACCGATGGGGAATCTCTAACGCGACGGGCGGAACCTTGACCTTGCCGTGCCTCGCCGTCTATCATTCCCGGGTCCACCCCGCCAATCCTGAAGAACCAGAGAGGTGACAGAATGCTCATCATCGGCGAGCTCATCAATTCCACGCGCAAGCAGGTCCGCAAGGCAGTCGAAGAGCAGGATGCCGCCCTCATCCAGGGCCTGGCCCGGAAGCAGGTCGAGGCGGGGGCCAGCTGGATCGACGTGAATGCCGGCGCCTTTCCCACCGACGAGGTGGCAAAGATGCAGTGGCTCATCACCGTCATCCGCCAGGCGACCGACGCGCCGCTCTCGATCGATTCGCCCCGACCGGCGGCGGTGGAGGCGGGACTCGCCATGGCCGGCCGCGAGCCTTTCCTCAATTCGATCTCCGCGGAGTCGGAGCGCTACGCGGCACTGATACCGTTCATTAAGAGGTACGATGCCCGGGTTGTGGCCCTCAGCCTCGACGACAACGGCATGACGGACGACATGCAGAAGGTCTGGGAGGTCGCCGACGGGCTCATCAAGCGGCTGGAGGACGACGGCGTCCCTCCGGACCACATATTCGTTGACCCGCTGATCCGTCCCGTGAGCACCAACGGGGAGTACGGCATGGGCGCACTCTGGGTGGTGGAGAAAATCACCTCCGTCCATCCGAAGGTGCACAAGACCTGCGGGCTGTCCAACGTCTCCTACGGCCTGCCGAAGCGCAAGCTCGTGAACCAGGTCTTTGCGGCTATGGCCATCGCGAAGGGCATGGATTCTGCCATCATCGATCCGCTGGACGCGCGCATGATGGCGAGCATTGCCGCCGCCGAGGCGCTGGCGGGCAGGGACCAGTTCTGCATGGGCTACATCACGGCGGAGCGGGAGGGGAAGCTCGAAGGAATGGGCTGATCGCCCTCCCGGAGGAAGGCCGCAGGTAAGCCCGCTTCATTGCCTGTCGATCGAAATGGCATTTGCTTGTCCGCGCGACCAAAGAAAGGAATTGTCGAAGCTCGAGGAGCGGAACATCATCTCCATCGGCATCGGGATCAACTCGGGTTTCGAAAAATCACTTGATCTCTATTGGAAGCAGAAGTGGGACGAGGCGGAGAAGGGATTTGCCGCTCTCCTGAAGGTCTACAAAGACCCGACAAGTGGAGTCTTTCTCGGCCGTGTGAAGGAATACAGGAAGAGCCCGCCGCCCAAGAACTGGGACGGGGTGTTTCACCGCACGAGCAAGTAGGGGCTGCTCGCCTTCCGTGTCTACGGATCAATCTCTGCTACTGATGTGGCGATGCGTGACGGCTGGTAGGGATAGCGATCCATGTCTGCCAGGCCGGTCACACCGCTCAGCACGAGGATCGTTTCCATTCCGCTCTCGACACCGGCCACCATGTCGGTGTCCATCCGGTCGCCGATCATCACCGTATTCTCCGAGTGCACCCCAAGGTAATTCAGCGCCGTGCGCATCATGAGCGGATTCGGCTTCCCGATGAAGAACGGGGTCACGCCGGTGGCCTTCTCGATCAGGGCCGCCATCGCCCCGCAGGCCGGCTCGATTCCCCCGTCACCGGGACCCGAAGGATCGGGATTCGTGGCGATGAAGCGCGCACCGCGCGCGATCAGGCGGATGGCCGTGGTGATATGGTGGATGTTGTAGGCCTGCGTCTCGCCGAGGACCACGTATGTCGGCTCTCTGTCGGTGAGAATAAACCCGGCGTCGTGCAGGGGTCCGGTGAGCCCGCTCTCCCCGATGACGAACGCCTTCCCGTTGCTCTTCTGCGTCTTCAGAAAGCTCGCCGTGGCCATGGCGGAGGTGAAGATGCGGCGCGGCTCGATCATCAGCCCGATGCTGCCCAGGCGATTGGAAAGGTCATTCTGAGTGTACTGCGGGTTGTTCGTGAGCACGAGGAACTCCAGCCCCCGCTGCTTCAGCAGCTCGACAAAGGCATCCGCACCGGGCACGAGAGTCTTTCCGCGCACCAGCACGCCGTCCATGTCGATGAGATAGTTTTTTTTCTGCACGGTCATGTCCCGCGATGATACCGCGCTCATTCGCGGGGGGCAAGGCGATCGCCGTGCGTGACCCGACCACAGGCGCGGGGGTATACTCGTCTTCGATGCCGGAGGACATTCTTGTGGTGATCAAGCCTGACGCACTCCTGTTCGATCTGTGGGGCACGCTCATCAATTCCGTGGACTTCGATCCACAGAAAGGCCACGCCGCCGTGCTGGCGACCTGCGAAAACCCGAAAGGGGTATCTCTGGACGACGTGATGGACCTCGGCCGGAGAGTGGTGAGCGCGACGGTGGCACGGGAGGAGGAGGTCGCGCTTGAGTTCACCCAGGCCTCGCTCCTGCGGATGGTGGCCGATGCGTTCGGGCTGCGCCCGCGCTTGAGCCTCGTGGAAAGCGAATGGGTGTTCTGGCGCGCCTCGCTCCAGGTGAGCCTCATCGAAGGGGTCTGCGACCTGCTGCGCGAGGTGGAGGCACTTGGGATGCCCATGGGGGTCGTGAGCAATTCCTCGTTCGCCGGTTGCACGCTCGAGCGGGAGCTGGAGATCCATGGCATCCGCAGCCACTTCCAGTTCGTGATCTCCAGTGCCGACTACGGTGTCCGAAAACCCGACCCCCTGATCTTCGAAGTCGCGCTGAGACGGCTCGGGCTCGACGCCGGGCGGGTTTGGTTTGCCGGTGACAACGTGGGATACGACATCATCGGGGCATGCCAGGCAGGCATCTTCCCCGTGGCGTACAATCCGCGCACGCCGATTCCCAACACCGTCGGGGAGCATGCCGTCATTTCTTCCTGGAGCCAGCTCATGCCCCTGATCGCCTCCTCGTCATCCCCGTAGAATTGTCGTTCTTGACACCCTCCCGCCGAACGGCCCACAGTGTGGCAACCGCGCCCCTGAAGCGCGGCGGAAGGAGAATCATGTGACAGATCACTCTTCCTCCGGTTCAGCGCCCGCACCGGGCGCGCCCTCGGATTTCATTCGTAACGCCGTGAAGCAGGATCTCGCCAGCGGCAGGTTCACCTACGTGCGTACGCGCTGGCCTCCCGAGCCCAACGGCTACCTGCACATCGGGCACGCGAAGGCCATCTGCCTCGATTTCGGGATCGCGGCGGAGAACGGCGGCGTGTGCAATTTCCGATTCGACGACACCAACCCGGAGAAGGAAGAGCAGGAGTACGTGGAGGCGATCACCGCGGACGTCCGCTGGCTCGGGTTCGAGTGGGGCGAGCGGGAGTTTTTCGCCTCCGGCTATTTCGAGCAGCTCTACAAGTGGGCGGAGCAGCTCGTCCGGGCCGGCAAGGCCTATGTCTGCGACCTGAACGAACAGGAAATTCGCGAGTACCGGGGCACCGACGTGGCGGGCAAGGGACCGATCACCGTGACCCCGCCGGGGCGCAACAGCCCGTACCGCGAGAGGGGCGTGGAGGAGAACCTCGATCTGTTCCGCCGCATGCGGGCGGGGGAGTTCCCCGATGGGGCACGGACCCTGCGCGCGAAGATCGACATGGCGCATCCGAACCTGCACATGAGGGACCCGGTGATGTACCGCATCCGCCACGCCACGCACCACCGCACGGGGGATGAGTGGTGCATCTATCCCCTGTACGACTTTCAGCACCCGCTCTCCGACTCCATCGAAGGGGTGACCCATTCGCTGTGCAGCCAGGAATACGAGATCCACCGTCCCCTCTACGACTGGTTCCTGGAGAACCTCGGAATCTTCCACAGCAGGCAGATCGAGTTCGCGCGGCTGAACCTCACCCACACGGTGATGAGCAAGCGCTGGCTCCTCGAGCTGGTGAAGGACGGGAGGGTCACGGGATGGGATGATCCGCGCATGCCGACCCTCGTCGGCCTGCGCCGGCGGGGGTACACGCCGGAATCGATCCGGGATTTCGTCTCTCGAGTGGGAATGTCCAAGACCCCGAGCACGGTGGACATCGCGCTCCTGGAGCACTGCCTGCGGGAAGACCTCAACAGGCGCTGCTTGAGGGCCATGGCAGTTTTGAAGCCCGTGAAGCTCGTGATCGAGAACTGGCCCGCGGGGATGGTGGAGCAGATCGAGGCCGTCAACAATCCGGAGGATCCGTCGGCCGGTTCCCGCACCGTCCCTTTCACCGGTGAGCTGTACATCGAGCAGGAAGATGTGCGCGAAGTTCCGCCCCCCAAGTACTATCGTCTCTATCCGGGGAACCAGGTTCGCCTGCGCTACGCGTATATCGTGACCTGCACCGGGGTGCGCAAGGACCCTGCCACCGGTGAGATCCGGGAGGTCGTGTGCACCTACGATCCGTCCACCCGCGGAGGCAACGCCCCGGACAACCGCAAGGTGAAGGCGACAATTCACTGGGTGGCCGCGGGACATTCGATCCCCGTCGAGGCGCGGCTGTATGACCACCTCTTCACGGCGGAGTTTCCGCAGGAGGTGCCCGCGGGCGTGGATTGGATGGAGACG
Source organism: Spirochaetia bacterium (assembly GCA_049511935.1). Classification (GTDB taxonomy): domain Bacteria; phylum Spirochaetota; class Spirochaetia; order SZUA-6; family Fen-1364; genus Fen-1364. The sequence continues at coordinate 4,580 of JBEKXR010000342.1, forward strand.
ATCAATCCCGCGTCCCTGGAGATCGCAAAGGACGCCCGGGTGGAGCCCGGCCTGGCCGGCGCACGGCCGGGAGACCGGTTCCAGTTCGAGCGCCTGGGCTATTTCGTCGTGGACCCGGACAGCACTTCCAGCGCCCTGGTGTTCAACCGTTCCGTGTCCCTGAAGGACGCGTGGGCGAGGATTGAAAAAAAGGAAGCTGCGGGGGCGGCGGGGAAGTGAATGGCAGATCGTGAAATGATGAGTGCTCGCTGGTGGGCCAGGGTG
>JBEKXR010000343.1:0-11291 GCA_049511935.1 Spirochaetia bacterium
CGTTGGCCACGCTGGCGGTTCTGACCTACAACTTCTTTTGGAACGATTATTTCGCGCCGCTCATTTTCATCAACAGCCCACCGAAGATGACCCTTCCGCTCGGCATCGGAATCATGGCCGGCCGCTACGTCGAAGCAGGCGGTATGGGGGCGGATGCGGCCGGGATCGTTGCGGCGGTTGCCATGTCGATAGTCCCGGTCCTGCTCATATTCCTCTTTGCCCAGCGCTACCTGATCGAGAGCATCACCATGACGGGGCTGAAGGCCTGAGCGACAGAGCCCTCGCGAAAGGCACTGGTCTCCTTGACCTGCTGAACGTTTGCTTGAACAATCCCCCCATGGAGCCTGCTGCCCTCAGCCGGGACATCGAGGACGCACTGAAACCCGGGCCGATGCTGGACGTGCACACGCACCTGGATGCGACGCACCTCACGGCCCGCGGACTGCACGACATCCTGCTGTACCACATGGTGGTGAGCGACCTTGTGAGCGCCGGCTGCCCCGACCGCGGCAGGATGTCGGAGACGCCTTCGGACGAAGAGGCGCGTGCCCGCATCGGGCGCGCCCTGCCGTACCTGCCCGGCATCGCCAACACGAGCTGTGCGTGGGGCGTGCGCATCATCCTGGAGCACCTGTTCGGCTGGCGGAAGCCCGTGACAGCCGCGAACTGGAGCAGGCTCGACGGGTTGATCCGCGAGCGCGCCCGGGAGAAGGGCAGGGCGCGGGAGATCCAGGCAAAAGCCGGCATCCAGCGCAGCTGCACGGAGCTGTGGCGACGCCACGATGGAAGCGCCGACGCGATGCTCCAGTATTCGCTCGAGTGGGCGTTCTTCGGCCGCACGCAATGGGGAGAGTTCGACACTGCTCTCTGGGAGCTGGAGAAGGCGTGGTCGGAAGGCGCCCCTGCTGCCCCCTCGCCCATAGGGCCTGACGCGTCACGCCCCGTTCCGTCCCGGACCATCCGCTCGGTCGCGGACGTGCACGAGGCACTGGACGCCTACGTCGATGCCATCCCGTCGAATGTCCTGGGCACCGCCCAGCACGTCTCCACCGACATCGACTTCCGGGCGGTGGACGAGCGCACCATGGCAAAGGCCCTCCGCCGGCGGGCGCGCGCCGGCCGGCTCGAACGTGACGTGTATGCCTCTTTCATCATGGAGGAGTTCTTCAAGCGGCTGGAAGCCCGGAAACCGGGGGTGATGTTCCAGTTCTCTCTCGGCGCCGAGCCCCTGCCCGCGGAGACGGCGAGCCGGCTCTCCCAGGCAACGCTCGCATCCCTGGCGGAGATCGTTGCCCGCCATCCGGGAATCAGGTTCCAGTGCTACCTCGCGAGCGGGCATGCAAACCAGACCCTCTGCACCATCGCGCGGGAGCTGCCGAACTTTTCCCTCGCCGGGTACTGGTGGCACAATTTCTTTCCCACGTTCATCGAGCGGGTGATCAGGGAACGGCTGGACATGCTCGCCGCCGCCCGGCAGGTCGGTTTCTTCTCAGATGCATATACGATCGAATGGAGCTACGCCAAGGCGGTCATCGTGCGCCGGATGCTTTCCCGCGTCCTGGCCGACAAGGTGATCCAGGGCCAGTACGACAAGCCCGCGGCGCTCGCCGTCGCCCGCGAGATCCTCTACGAGTCTCCCCGGCGTCTCATGGGCATGGAGCCGGCCGTCACGCAGGTGCGCGCCACCTCGGGGCGCAAGGCCATCACCGCCCGCGCACGCCGGGCACCCGCCTCCCGGGAATAGGAGGTGGAAGTTCCCCTGGACATCCTCGGACTGGGCGCGGTCGCCGTGGACGACATTCTCTTTCTCCGCGGATTTCCCCTGCCCGACTCGAAAGGGCCCGTCCAAAGGCGGGAGCGGCACGCCGGCGGTCTTACGGGCACGGCGCTGGTGGCCGCACGCCGAATGGGCCGGGCCTGTGACTACGCGGGGACCCTGGGGGACGACGAGCTCTCGCGGTTCATCGTCGACGGCTTTACGGCCGAGGGTGTGTCGGTCCGGCATCTCGTGCGGCGCGAGGAGACCCGGCCCTTCCACTCGACGATCCTCGTCGACACCGACACGAAGACCCGCACGATCCTCTTCGACGAGCAGGACGTGGTCGGAGCGTCTCCGGACCTGCCTCCGCAGGAGGTGATCTGCTCGGCTCGCGTGCTCCTCGTGGACCACGTGGGGCTCCCCGGCATGATCCGCGCGGCTCGGATCGCCCGGGCTGCCGGCATCCCGGTCGTCGCCGACCTTGAGCGCGACCTGGGCGCGCCTCTCGCGGAGCTGCTCGCCCTTGTCGATCACCTTATCCTTCCCTACGATTTCGCGCAAAAAATCACCGGGGCGGCCGACGGCCCGGCGATCGCCCGCGCGCTGTGGCAGCCGGGCCGAGCCGCGGTGGTGGTCACGCGCAGCGCGGAAGGCGCCTGGTACGTGACATCCGAGGAGCCGGACACGGTCTATCACCAGCCCGGATTTCGTGTGCGGGAGGTGGACACCAACGGCTGCGGGGACGTGTTTCACGGCGTGTACGCGGCCGCGTTGAGCGAGGGCATGGCCGCGGCGGAACGGATCAGGTTCGCCGCGGCAGTGGCGGCCCAGAAGGCGACGCAGCCGGGCGGCCAGAAGGGAATACCGCAGCGTCCCGACGCGGATCGATTCTGCGCCGCGAGATCGAGGGAGGCTCCGCGGAGGCGTGCGTAGGGAATCAGGCCGGGCAGGGAATCAGCCCTGGCCGATGCTTCCCGCCAGCCCGATTTCCTTTGCCACGGGCCGCATTCCCAGGATCGTTTCCGCAATGAGATCGCCGATCTCCACACCCATCATCGCGGCGCCCTTTTCGATGATCGACCGGTTGACCCCGGCCGCGAACCTCGCGTCCTTCCACTTCTTCTTCACCGAGGAGGCTTCCATGTCGAGGATGCTGCGGGACGGCCGCATGAGCGCGGCGGCCTTCACCAGGCCGGTGAGCTCGTCCACCGCATACAGAACCCTTTCCATCCGCTCGGTGGGCTCCACGTCGGAGCAGATGCCCCACCCGTGGCTCACCACGGCATGGATGTATTCGGGGGGCCACCCTGCCTCGGTGAGGATTTCCAGGCTCTTGCGGCAGTGCAGCTCGGGGTACTTCTCGTAGTCGATGTCGTGCACGAGCCCGATGATCCCCCATTTCTCCTCGTCCTCTCCGAGCTTGCGCGCGTAATGCCTCATGACCGCTTCCACAGAAAGGGCGTGCGCCTTCAGGCTTTCTGTGGAGTTGTGCGAGAGAAAGAGCTGGAGGGCTTCGGCCCGGGTCGGAACGTGCGGTTGTGTCGACATGCAGAGAGTGTACTCGGACGGCCTTCGAATGTGAATTGCACCGGTTCCCTGCCGTGAGTATCTTTGCGGAGATGAACGCAGGCCGGACGAACGGGCTTCCCGCATCCTTCTTTGAGCTCGTTCGTACCTCCGAGGTGCCCGTGCTGGTGGATTTCTGGGCCGAGTGGTGCGGTCCCTGCCGGATCGTCTCTCCAACGATTGAGCGCCTGGCACGGGAAAACCACGGCCGCATCCTCACCGTGAAGGTCAACGTCGACAGGAAGCCGCAGGTCGCCCAGGCCTTCGAGATCCAGGGCATCCCCACCATCATGCTGTTCTGGCGGGGCGAGCCCCGCATGCGGCTCACGGGCGCCTATCCCTACGAGGCGATACTTCAGAACATCCAGGAGAACTGGCCTCGCGGGGCGGGCGTCACTCCCTGAGTCACGACAGGTCGAGGATCTCCACGACCGCCCGCCGCGCGGTCTCCCGCTCGCCGAAAGACTCCAGCCACTCGCGAAGGAACGGCCGGGACCCGATCTGAAGGTCGAACGCGGTGCCCGTGCGTGAGGTTCGGCACGTCCCGGCCAGGAGCATCCTCTTCTTCAAGGACTTTTCCGAGGCAGTGAATGTCGCGGTATCCCCCGAGCGGGACAGGGTGACGGGCGCGTGCGCATCCCGGAGGAAATCCGCCAGTCGCTGCGCCGGATCAGGGAAGAATCCGCCGGGAAGCTCCAGCCTGAGCGAGATCGTCCTCACGGCTTCGGGATCGAAGCCCTGCACGATGACGCCAAGAGGCCCGGCGGCATCGCCAAGACTCCGGGCAAGCCGCGCGGCATCCCAGGCGATGACGGCAGCAACGGTCCGCCCGAACCACGGCAGATCATCCGCGTTCATTGCCGTGCCGGCCGCGAGAGTCCCGTTGACGGAGAGGATGTTGTCCGTTTCCGCGGGGTGCCCGGCGAGAAACTTCCTCAATAGCCACGCATCGATCCAGGGCACGCCCATGCCCGCCGCTTCCCGCGGAATCCGGGCCGTCACGTACACCGGCCTCAGCCGGTGTTTCTTGTCCATGAGCTCATCGAGCGCGCGTGCCTCGCGGAGCAATCCCGCGTCCCTTTCGCCTTGTTTTCCGGACGGTCTGCCCGGGTACCCGACGTCCAGGCCCTGCTTCGCGCGCTCGTACTGCCCGTAGAGGAACCGGCGGCTGTCCTCATCGTCAAGGAATCCGAACGGGAACGGGGAGCCCAGCGGCTTCTCCGCTGAGATCGCTTCCCCGTTCGCGTCGATCCAGCGCTCCAGCGCCTGCCGGGCCTGTTCGGTGAGGCCGGAATCGGTGACGCAACCAGCCTCGGACATCTGCTCCAGAAGGGCATGCAGGGAGTACCCTCCGGCCGCAAGCACCTGCGTCGCCGCGTACTCGGACCAGCTCGAGGACATTCGAAACTCGAATCCATTGGTTTCGCAGACCGATTTCACGCGGCCGCCGATCGACCGCCACGCGTGCTCCTGGAGAATCAGGGCGTCGTGCCTGAGCGGTGTGAATGGCATGCGGGTCCGCCTCTGTCTCCCTGCCCGTGAGCATGTAGAACAGCTTCATCTCCCGGGTCTTCCGCGAGTGTGCGGACTCCACGACCCGGCGGATGTCATCTTCCGCCAGGCTCTTGTGGAGAAATCCCCGCAGCCTCCCGCTGATGCCCTCGACGCCGAGGGTGAAGCTGTTCTTGTCCCCTGCAATCTCCAAGTCGAGGAGCCCCGTGGTGCGGGCAAGGATGTCCACCCGCTGGCTCATGAGGTTCACCCTGTGGTACATGCGGGCAAGCCCGTCCAGGAGGACGGCGATCCCCGTGTGCGTGTTGAAATTGAAGCTCTCGACTTCCAGCGTGGAGGCGCCCGTGGCGATTTTCAGCTCACGGGCGGAGCGGAGGACCTCTTCCGCGGGGATTTCACGGAACGGCTTCCTGTCGTGTCCCTCGAAACAGAACGAGCACAGGCAGGGACAGCCCCGCGTGATGGAGAGCCGGGCCGTCGCGGACTCGGGCCCGGGCAGAATAGGCGCCCCGGCCTGTGCCGGCACAGGGCTTCCTGCCGCCCTTGCTCTATTCATCGGACCCGGCAGGCTCCCGGCGATCCACAGTCCGCGCACTTCCGACGCAATCCGGGCCAGCCGCTCTCTCTTCGGCAGTCCGGCGTTCTCCGCCCATCGCCGGACGATTCTTCCGACGCTCCCCTCGCCTTCGCCGAAGAACATCGCATCCGCCATGCAGTCGCCTGTTTCGGACACCAGCGCGTGGGCCGCAGCGGCGTTGGAGCCGCCGAGGATGAGGGGCGGCCATTCCCCCGTGCGGTCGCTGGCCCACACCGGCACGCCGGAATGAGAAAGAAGATACGGCAGGTTCACCTGCTCGAGGAGCCAGGAGTTGGAAACCAGGACGATGTCGAAGTCGATCAGAGTGCGCTGCGACTGCGTTCCGATGATGAGGGGAAGACCGGCCCTGGCGAATGCGGTGGCATCCGAGGCGCGCGGAAGGAAGGCCAAGTCGATGAATGCGCCGGGCAGGGCGGCCCTCGCCTCGCGGAAGAGAAAGAGATGGGGCGTCGATCTCTGCACGTCAGCGAAAGGCGAAAGCCGCAGGACCAGGACGCGGCATGCCGCCGCCTCCCACGCGGGATTGCCGAAGCTGGGATTGGGGAGGTACAGCCGGTAGTCGCGAAGCCGATGCAGCAGGAGGGCCACCTCTCCCAGAGTACGGCGGATCCGGCGTTCGAGTGAAGTCCTGCTGCTCTTGCGCCGCCCACGATATGAGTCTACGATCGGCTGCATGAAACGGACATTCGCGGGCCTCGCGCTCGTGATTTTCGTGCTCGCCGTGATCGGCTGCGCCCCTGCGACGGTTTCCAACAACAAGATGGTGGATGTCGCCTACAAGGGCACCCTCGCGGACGGAACGGTCTTCAGCAAGTCGGACGACGGCAAGCCGCTGGAGTTCCTCGTGGGCGGGGGCACGATCATTCCCACCCTGGAGAAGGGCATGATGGGAATGAAGGTGGGGGACAGGAAGACCATCGCCGTAAAGGCAGCGGATGCCTACGGCGAGTATGATAAGGCTGCGGTCCACGAGATCCCCCGTTCGCAATTTCCCAAGGACCTGGCGCTGAAAGTCGGGGAGCGTTACCAGGTCAACAACGGCCAGGGCGGACCGATGGTCCTCACGATTTCCGCCATGACTGATACGACGGTGACAGTCGACTTCAACCACCCCCTGGCGGGCAAGGACCTCACCTTCGAAGTCACGATCGTGAAGATCCGGGACGCGACAAAGGACGAGCTGGCGAAGTCCCCGGCACGGACCGCTGCACAAGCCCCGGCCCAGGGGCAGGCGGCGAAGCAGTAGAAGGCTCATGGCACTCCAGGTCTTCCTGACCTCAGACCTGCACCTGGGCATGAAGTTCGCGGGGTACCCCGACGTGCCGCGGGCGGCGCTGGTGGAGGCGCGCTTCACCTGTCTGGATCGAATCGTTGCCGCCGCGAACGATGCGCGGAGCGACCTCCTGGTGATCGCGGGAGACCTTTTCGAGACGGTGAGCGTCGCGCGGCGCGACGTCGTGCGCGCGGCGAAGAGCCTTTCCGGTTTCCGCGGCAGTCTTTCCGTGGTCATGCCGGGGAACCACGACTACGTCGCCGGCGATGACGAGCTGTGGAGCAGGTTCCGTGACGCTGCCGGAGATTCGGTGCTCCTCCTCGACCAGCCCCGACCCTATCCGCTTTCCCCGTACGACCTGGACGCCTGTCTCTACCCCGGTCCCTGCACGTCGAAGCACTCCGAGCAGAACGCGATCGGGTGGGTGCGCGCGGCGGCCCGCGACCCGGACGCCCGTCACCATATCGGGGTTGCGCACGGAAGCCTTGAAGGGTTTTCCCCCGACATGGACGGCCGCTATTTTCCCATGCGGCCCCGCGAGCTCACCGAAACGGGCGTGCGCCTCTGGCTGCTCGGCCACACCCACCTGCCGTTCCCGCAGGCGCCGGGGGCGCGCGATACGATATTCTGCGCCGGCACCCCGGAGCCCGACGGCTTCGACTGCACGCACGAGGGATCCGCATGGGCTCTCGAGCTGACGGACGAGGGAACCGTGAAAGCGAAGGCCGTGAAGACGGGGCAGCTTTGTTTCGTCGAAGAAACCCGGGAAGTCCGGACCCGGACCGATCTCGACCATCTGGAACAGGATCACAGGGACGCCGGTGCGAAGCGCACGCTCCTGCGCCTGCGTCTTTCGGGCCGGGCGCCCCGCGAGGTGCTCTCAGAGGTCGGTGCCCTCCGCGCCCGCATGTCCGCGTCACTCCTGCACCTGGACCTGCGCGCCGAAGGGCTGCGTGAAGAGATCACCGCGGAGGCGATCGACCGGGAATACCCGGCGGGCTCCTTCCCCCACACCCTTCTCCCGTCTCTCGTTCAGGCCGACGACCAGGAAGCGCTTTTCGGCTTTTTCACCGACCGTACGCTGGATTTCGCCCCGGGCTTGAACGTGGTCGTGGGTCCCAACGAGGCGGGCAAGTCGACGCTTTTCCGCGCCATCCGACACGCACTGTTCGTTCCCGCCCGGATCCGGAAAAACATCTACGATCAGAAGATCGTTCCCCACCTGCCCGCTTCCGGAGGAGACTCGATCCGTGTGGACCTCGAGTTCTGCCAGGCCGGGGAACGCTGGGTGCTGAGACGGCGCTGGGGCGCCTCCCCGGCATCCGAGCTCGTCATGCCGGGCGGCGGGTCGCTCGGCGACGATGCGGCGATCAAGGCCCGGCTCACCGAGCTGCTGCCCGCCCGGCCCGGAGCGGTCGCGCAGATCCTCATGACCGAACAGTCGGCGCTCGCCCAGACCCTCGAATCCCTTCGAGGCGACGGCCGCGAGTCCCTCAACGATCTTGCCGACATCCTGCGCCGGGCCGTCCTGCAGACGGGCGGCGTGTCCGTGGACCGTTTCGTGGCCCGGCTCGCGGAGGACCGCGCGAAGGCGTTCGCCCGGTGGGACGAGACTGCCCGGGGGCCCGAGAAGAGCCGGGGCATCGAGAAGCGGTGGGAGAGGGGATTCGGCACGGTCCTGGCCGCCTGGTATTCGATGGAAGATGTCCGCACGGCCTGGAAGAAGGCGGTCGCCTACGAGGCCGGCCTGGACGAGGTGAATGCCCAGCTTCGCAGGGCCGCCTCTTCATGCGCCGGGAAGGAGGAGTTTCTCCGTGCGCACGGCGCCGCGGCGAAGGACGCGCGCGAGCGGCGCGCGCTGGAGGCCGAGCTTCGCGCGGCCCGGGGAGAGGCGGAGAAGCTCGTGAAGGTCTCCGTGGAATGGCCCGTTGCCGACCACGCGGCGCGAACACTGCTGCAGGCGATGGCCGATGCCGATTCCGCCCGCGCGACGCTGGAGGCGGAGCTGCGCGCCGCACAGAGTGCGGAAGAGGCCCGCGGTCTCCTCGAAAAACACACGCGCGTCCTTCGCCGCAAGGCGCTGGCGGATGAGGCGGCGACCCGGCTTGCCGCCCTGCCCCGGCTGGAGAGGAAATCCCTGGATGAGATCAGGGCGGCAGCGGCAGCCCTATCCCGGCTGGAAGCAGGGGTCGAAGCCGGTCGCCTCTCCGTGAAGGTTGCCGGCCGCGCAGAAGTGGAGCTTGCCACACAGGAGGACTTCAGCCCCGAGCAGCGCAGGATGATTGCCCCGGGCCAGACGGTCCGGCTCCATGCCACCGGGCGCGTGCGGCTGGTGCATCGTGACATGGAAATCGAGGTGAGATCCGGCGATGCCGAGGCCGATGCGCGCGCGGAAAAGGCGGTCGCGGCGCGCGCAACCCTTTCCTCTCTGCTTTCCCGGCACGGGGTGGCTGACCCCGAGACCGCCGAGGAGCGAAGCCGGGCATGGGAAAACTGTGCATCGGATCTGCGCGCGGCGGAAAAGAGCCTTGCCGATGAGCTCGCCGGTGAGGCAATCACGGCACTTGAAGCACGAGTCGCCGGGTACGGGCAGATTGTCCAGACCCGGCCACTGCAGAACGTCGCCTCTGACCTCGCCACCTCCCGCGCGCAGGCGGCGGCGAGCGCGAAGGAACTTGCCGAGCTTCGACGTCATCTTGGGGAATGGCGGGCTGAGCACGGCACCCTGGAGAGGCTCGTCACCGCGCTTGCAGCCGTGAAAGGACGCGAAGCGGACCTCGATGCGCGCATCGCGCGGGAAGCCCCTCTGCCGGAAGGCTTTGCGGACGCAGAGTCATTCCTGCGCGCATTCGAAAAGGCTCAGGCAGATCTCGCGGAGGCGAGGGCAGAGATCCGTGGCCTGGAAGAACGCAAGCGCGCGCTGGAGGATGGGGCCGCGGCGCTGGGCAACCAGTCCTCGGAGGAGCTTGCCGTGCAGCTCCGAGACGCCGAGGAATTTTTCCAGGCGGAGCTTCGCCGCGCCGAGGCGCTGGACCGGCTGCAGGCGAGGAGCGCCGAGCTCCTGCGCATCACGGACAACGAGGTTTATTCGGGGATGAGCGCCCAGCTATCCGGCATGATCAGGGCGATGACCATGGGCCGGCACGCGGCCATCGTGATGGAAGGAGCCGTCCCCGTGGCTCTTGGGGCAATTGCCTGGGAACAGCTGTCCGCGGGCACGAAGGACACCCTGGCCCTCGCGCTGCGCCTCGCCATGGCCTCCTACTTTCTCGGAGACGCCGACGGTTTCCTGCTCCTGGACGATCCGCTGGTGGATATGGACCCTGACCGGCAGAGGGCCGCGGCGGAAGTCTTGAAGACATTCGGCTCGTCGCGTCAGCTCATCGTCTTCACGTGTCACCCGGGAGTGGCGGAGCTGCTCGGCGGAAACCTTGTTCCGCTCGGTGAGGAGCAGGGGGGACGCCAGGGGCATCCACCTTCTCTTCCGCTTCCCTGAACCGCGCCGCCAGGTCGCCCGCCTCGATTCTGTTGCGCGCGCGATGCTCATTGAGAAAGCGTGAAATCTCGTGTGCGGAACGCAGGCCCTTGTCGATGATCGCCCTCATGTCCTGCTTGGAAGCCACGTTTCCGGGCGGCATGTCATGGGCCCGGCCGTAGAGCTCCCTCGCGTACCAGAGCACTTTCGCAAATCGGCGTTCCGCCCGCGAGAGTCGGTTGAAACCGGGGATACGAGTGAAGTTCGAGTACGGGTCCCACGCGCGCTCGGCGTTCTGCGTCTCGAGGTTCTTTGTCCGAAACTCCTCCACGAGTCCCTTGTCCTCCAGCTCTTTCATCAGCGCATCCGAGAGGGAGAACAGGTGCATGACGTCCGAGATCGCATAATCCAGCAGAGCGGGTGAGAGCGGCCGGCGCAGCCAGTTGGCGCGCTGGAACCGGTCCTTTGCCCGGGCCGATCCCCCCTGGCCGGTGAGTGCCTGAAGGCCTCCCGTCTTCCCCAGGAGCCGTGCCGCAATGGCAAGGTCCAGGATCGGCGCCGGCCTGATGCCCAGGGCATGCTGGAAGGAGAGAAGGTCGTTGCCCGCATCGAACCACACCAGCTCCCAGGGCGGGTTTTCCAGCAGCGGCTTCAGATGACCCGGATCGTGGAGGGCCAGGGGGTCCACGATGTATCCGCGCGCGCCGTCGAAGAGCTGGATCAGCGCGACGTGGATGCCGTAGCGGTGGAGGTTGTTCTCGCCCTCCACGTCGATGGCCACCCGCCGCACGCGCGCATCGCGAAGCCGGGCAACCAGGCGTGCGAGCTCGTCGTCGGTCTGGATGAGATCGTATCCCGCCACAGATGCCTACTGGCTCTGCAGGGTGTCGATCATCGCCGCGATGTTCTCCGGCTTCGCATCGCGCGGCACGTCGTGCGCGGGCGCCGCGATGTAGCCTCCGTTCTTTCCAATTCGGTCCAGCAGCCGGCGGACCTCCTCCTTCACGTCGCCCGTGCTGCCGTAGGGCAGGGTCCTCTGTGTGCTGATTCCTCCGTAGAAGGACAGGCGGTCGCCGTAGCGGCGCTTGGCCTCATCCACGTCGATCAC
>JBEKXR010000344.1:0-4810 GCA_049511935.1 Spirochaetia bacterium
TCGATTGGTGCCCATGTGGCGGTTCTCCTGGCAGTGGGTCTGCTTCTCGCGCCCCAGGGAAATGTGATGCTCGCTCCGAGGGTGGAAATCTCGCTGATCGGCGCACCGGGAACCGGACGCGGTGCTCTGCGGGCTGGAGGATCGTCGACAGGGGGTGTGTTCGTGCCGAGACCCCCCCCTTCGACAGCGACCTCTGCAGGCGGAGCGGCGCGGATGGTATCCACGTCTGCCCCGCCGCCGGATGACGTCCCTCTCCGGGGCTTGCCTGCGATGCTTCCCGCGGAATCCCTCCCGGCGCCGACTGCCAGCGACGTGCTGGCGGATGTCGCGTCGGTCACCCCCGAAGCGAGCGGGTCGCCCGGCGGCACCATGGTGGGGTGGGAAGGCATGCCGCGAAAGCTCATCCGCAAACGCAACCCGGAGTTCCCGACCGTGCTGAGCGCGATCGGGCAGGAAGTCGAGGGCGAGGCGCGGATCACCGTAGCGCCCTCCGGAATCGTGACCCGCGTGGAAATCGCGAGGAGTACCGGATATATTGAAATTGATGCCAGCGTGGAGGCAGCGCTTCGCGACTACCTCTTTTCCCGGGTGGACGGCAGAATCGATACGGTAGGAACGGTACATTTCCGATTACGCCTGGAGAAGCAGGATTGAGGAAAGCTCTTGCGATATCCGCATGGTTGGCCCTGTTTGCGGGACTGGTGGTTCTCACCACTTTCGCCGCGATCGAGATCGACCGCGCGCTCACGGTGCGGATGGAAGCGCTGAAATCCGGCGCTCTGGGGGAGTTGGAACGCATCGCGGGCAGATCCATCACTTACGGCGAGATCTCACCGTCGTTCTTCCGATCGATGAATGTCCGCGATCTCGCCATCCACGATTCGCGGGACCCCGGGCGTACGCTCCTCACCATTCACGAGGTGCGAGTGTACTACAGCCTGTTCAAGCTTCTTTCCGGCCGGGACCCAATCGAGGCGATCCGCGAGGTCCGGCTCCTCAACAGCAGGTTCGACATCGACCTCGAGAGAGACAGCGACGTGGTCGATCTCATCCGGCGCCTGCTGCAAAGCGGCGGCGGCGCCGGGTTTCGCGCGCGGGTCACGGGGGCCGACATCGGCGTCACCGTGGTCTCCCGAGATTCATCCGTCGACCTCCGCCACCTCTTCTTCCAGGTCGAGGCGCAGTCACAGGCGATCTCCGTTTCCCTGCGGGGTGACGTTTCGGGCCGGGTGCCCGGCGGGTTTTATTTTGCATCATCGCTCAAAGCGCAGGGGACGCTGGACCGCAGCCTTACGAGCTCGGACGTGACGATTCGGCTCCTCTCCTTCGAGAGCTCGCTGGTGAACAGCGGCGCCCATACTCTCCAGCTGGTCTGGAAGGGGAACACGATCGATGTCCGCAAGATCCAGGACCGCTCTCCCGTAGTCCTGGACATGCAGGGAGACCTGGAGAAGCGTGAGTTCACGCTCTATTTTCAGAGCCAGGACTTGCGTCCTGACCAGCTCTTTACCTTTTCCCGCCCTCTCGCCCGGTATGGCAACTGGCTGAGGGTGCCGGTCACCGCGTCGGGACACTTCACCTGGCTCGCCCGGACAGGGAGCCTTGAGTACCAGGCGGATGCTTCGGCCTTTCTCGAAGACCAGCTCCCGATCCACGAGATCACGCTCACCACGAGCGTGAGGGGTTCGGAAAAGGAGGCGTTCTTCGATCCGCTGAGACTGTCGTCGAGCGGGGGCACCGCCGAGTTCGCGGGAAGCGTTCTCTTCGAGAATCTCTTTCCATCAGGACTGCTTTCCCTCGCCGACGTGAACACGGGCTACGGTGAGAAGGTCAATGCGAGCATCTCGATCGACCGTCGCAAGGGCCGGCTCGAGGTGCACAGCAACCACCTGGAAATCGGCGAGCTCGGCTTCGACTCGTTCCTGCTCAGCCTCACTCCGCTCCCCGGGGGAGCGTCCTTTGCACTCAGCACGTCCTTCGCCGGGTCGGCCCCGGAAGACCTCCTTCAGGCCGGCGGTGAGCTGCGCTTCGGCCGGACACCGGGGCAGGCGGTGACGACGGGCGGGCTCGAATCCCTGCCCGCGCCCAAAGTGAGCGTTGCGGCCACCCTGAAAAACGTCCCCCCGGCGAAGCTCTATCACCTCCTGCTGGGCGCGGGCAGGCTCTCACTCGAACAGCAGGACGTGTTCAACCTTCTCGCCCACTATTCGGTCTCGACTGAGGCCGTGTTGTCCACGGACCTCACGCACTTGTCACTGGCAGCCCGATCCGTGACGGTCACGAGCAACGACGAGCCGGGCACCTCCTTTCAATTCGGGCTCTCGGTCGACAAGTCCCATCTCTCCCTGACTGGTTTCAACGGTTCCTGGAAGGGAGTCGGCATCCAGGGCGGGTTCGAAGGAGATCTCGCCGAGGGCGGCCAGATCGGCTTTGCCTCCAACCTCACCTTCCTGGGGACCTCGTATTTCTTCACCGGCCGCTACTCGCAGAGCGCCGGCCTCTCCGCGAGCGGATCGTTCGGCCTTGCCGTCTCGGCCATTCCGATTCGTGGAGGCGGTGCGCTGGTGAAGCTGCGGGGCGAGAAGTTCCCGCTGCCCCTGGGGGGGAGATCGTGGCCGGTGAGCTTCGAGATCTCCGGGCTGGTCACGCCGGAAGGCGAATGGTCCGCAGACTTCCCTTCCATCACTCTGTACGACGTTCCGCTCCCGCAAACGCCGCATGCGGTTGTCCAACTCACTGGACGACTCACCCCCCAGGTGCTGGACATTACCCGCCTGGCCGTCACGGACTCCGCTCCGACGCTCGTCGGCAGCGCGCGGGCCGATATCGCGCTCCCGGGGGATGTCTTTGACCCGCTATTCCTCAGCGCCCTCACCCTCCGGGGATCGGCCTCGCTGCGGACCGCCGACGGGCTCGAAGCCTACGCCTTGAAGGGCGGTCTGGCAAAAGGGTCGCTGTCGTTGGCGGTCCAGTTCGATGGTATGCCCATTCAGAGGCTCGGAGTGAACGCGATACAGGGAACCCTCTCCGTTGCCGGCACGGTAACCGGTCCTCTCGCCCAGCCTGCCGCCGACGTGTCCGTCTCCCTGAAGCAGGGCAAGCTGGGAACCGATTTCCTTTCACTCGAGGGCCGCCTGCTCGCCCGGCGGGACGGCTTCGATGTGAAGTCAGTCTCTGCCGCCTACCTTGCCCACAAGCTCACCGGCGGTGAAGGTTCGCTCGATTTCAGGAAAGGGACGTTTGCGTTCAAAGGGCAGTTCCAGACCGAGGTCTTTGCCGACACCATAGGCGCCGCCGTGGCGCTGCAAGGAAGCTACTCCAATCCGGGAGGGTCGCCGCCTACCGCGCGCGTCTTCGACCTCGGCCTGCAGGGGAAACTGTCTCTGAACGGGATCAAGGTCGCCGGCACGGACATGCCCTCGTGGGCGGTCGCGTTCCGCACGAGCGCCGGCAAGATCTCCTTCGATGGAGGTCCGGGAAACTCCATGCATGGGTGGATCGATCCGCAGCTGACCTTCTCCGCCGTCCTGCAGGACCCCCTGCCCATCACGGGAAGCATCCAGGGTCGGGTAACCCAGGACCGCATCCATGCGGCATTTGCCGTGGACAGCTTCGACCTCCTGGTCCTGAACTCGATCCTCAAGAGCCCTTCCTTGAACATGGGCGCGGGCCCGACCCCCCTGATTCACTTCACCGCGGGGGTCGCCTCGGGCAGGCTGGTCGCCGACGGGGAAGTCAACGATCCCGACATTACCGGCCAGCTCGATATCGTCGGAGGGGGAATCCTCACGGCCTACTCGCCGCAGGAGGCTGGACCGATCAGGACGAGCCTCATTTTCGACGGGAAGGGTTTCCACACCCCGAAAACCTTCGCCTCGGCGGGCAGCGCGCGGCTGAGCGCGGTGGCGAGCTTCACGATCGACCACTGGATCCCTATAGCATGGGACGTCGCGATCGCCACGGAGGCCCAGACCACCGTCCGGTTGAGGGCGCGGTTCGGCATACTGAACGCCGAAGGGTCCGGATCGGGAACTCTTCATGTCTCGGGCGACGACCGCAAGATCAATATCGGAGGATCGATCCTCGTCTCGGACTGCCGTATCACCCTTGGCAAGGCCCCGATCGTGAAGTTCGTCCCGGAGGAATCTCCGACCTACGCGAACCTCACCCTGGAAACCGGAAGGCGGGTGGAGTTCCACTGGCCTTCCGAGGACGTGCCCGTCCTGCGGACGACGGCGAGCCCCGGCGGGAAGATCGCCATCACCTACCGAGGCGACACCGGCGCATACACGGTAAAAGGCGGCACGGGCGTGCAGGGCGGAGAGATCTACTACTTCGACCGCAGCTTCATCATGAAGAAGGGCTCCATCACGTTCAACGAAAACGAGGCAACTTTCGATCCGTGGATCACGGCACGCGCCGAGGTCCGTGAATATGACCCCTCCGCGAATGCCGAAGTGAGAATCTACCTGGACGCTGACAGTCCCTTCAGCAAGTTCTCTCCCCGGTTCAGCTCCGACCCCCCGCATACGGACGCCGACATCCTGGCGATGATCGGGGCGCCGCTCGTCAATCGGGCCGAATCGCAGGGCATCGGAATGGCCGCCTTGATGTACTCGGACATCCTGGGCCAGAACCTGGTACTCCGGCCCTTCGAGCAGAAGGTTCGGCAGGTGCTCAACCTCGACATGTTCTCAGTCAGAACGCAGATCCTTCAGAACCTGGTGGCGCAGAGGGTTCTCGGCACGGCAGTGAATCCCCTTGACAACACCAGCGTCTCTCTTGGAAAGTACATCGGGAACGACATTTT
>JBEKXR010000345.1:0-4782 GCA_049511935.1 Spirochaetia bacterium
GTCCACCTTCGACCCTTTCAGGTCCAGGGAGAGCAGGGAGTAGTTCTGCGCGTAGGGAACGACGGTCTGTACCTCGGGCTGTGCCGAAAGGAAGGCAGTCAGCTTCTCCAGGTTCGGCACGACCGGCAGAGGCGTATTGAACGCGAACGGCGAGGGGATCTCACGGGACTTCGCGGCGTAGACAATGAAGTCCCCGGTGAAGTTGCTGATGATGGAGTTTCGCGATGCGATTCCCGCCGAGCGCGTCAGGGTCGTTCCGAAAACCAGCAGGACGGTCCCGAATACGACGAGAAGTGCGATGAGGATCATGCGGCTCTTTCGCCGCAGGAGGGACCGGAGGGCAATCGTGACGGCAATCATGCCTGCGCCCGAGGCCCGTCGGCTTCAACGGACCCGTCGTGCAGGTTCACGACACGCCGAGCGTGCTCCATGATGTGCACGTCGTGTGTGGAGAAGATCAGGGTCGTTTTCTCCACCTCGTTGATGGTCTTCATCAGCTCGATGATCTTGTGCCCCGTGGCGCTGTCGAGGTTGGCAGTCGGCTCGTCGGCAAGGATGATGAGCGGGTTCGTGACCAACGCCCGGGCGATGGCCACACGCTGGCGCTGTCCGCCGGACAGCTCGTTGGGCTTGTTCTTCAGGCGATCGGAGAGCTGCACTTCCTCCACAAACCGCGTGACGATCTTCTCCCTTTCCTTCCTGCTCAGCGACCTTTTCAGCAGCAGCGGGAACTCGATGTTCTCGTACACGTTCAGTACGGGGATGAGATTGAACGACTGGAAGATGAACCCGATCTTGTTCCTCCGGTAGCGCGTGAGCTCGGTGTCGGTGAGGTGCTCGACCTCTGTTCCGTCGATCAGGACCCGGCCGCCCGAAGGAGTGTCGATGCAGCCGATCATGTTGAGGATCGTGCTCTTCCCCGAGCCGGAGGGACCCGCAATCGCGAGGAACTCGCCCTTTTCAATCGTGAGCGAAATCCCTCGAAGGGCGTCCACCCTCGTGTCACCGAGCATGTAATGCTTTTTGACATCCACTAGTTCCACTACGCTCATTTCGCACCCCTTATATTGCGATTTGTAATAAGATTGTCAGATTTTATCCGATTGTCAATAAAAATATTTCATATAGTACTATGATATTGTCCATAGACTTTCCGCAAAAACATGAGACAATGGGAGCTGAATCATCCCAGGTTCAGAGGTGAAACCTATGACAGCAACCGGTGCGGGCGCATGGCGGTGTAGCAACTGCGGCTACGTCCACAGGGGGCCCGTGCCGCCCGAAAGCTGCCCGATCTGCGGAGCCCCCGCAGAGGATTTCACACCCTTCGAGGAAGCGGCGGCGATTCAGCCGGCAGCCGCCAGCCAGTGGCGGTGCCTGAACTGCAACTTCGTCCACGGCGCGGCCACGCCACCGGCAGCGTGCCCGGTGTGCCGCGTTCCCTCCGACCAGTTCGAAGCGATCGTCGCGGTTGCAGCGCCGCCGTCCGGGACCGCGGGGCCGTACAAGGCGGTTGTCATCGGCGCCGGTATTGCGGGCGTTTCCGCGGCTGAAGCAATCCGAAACGCATCCGTGGAGGCGGAGATCACCCTGATTGCCGGCGAAGATCCTCCGCCTTACTACCGTCTGAATCTGACCCGCTACCTCGCCGGGGAGATCACGAGAGATGTGCTCCCGATCCACCCGATGGAGTGGTACCGGGAGAACCGCATCGAACTCGTGCCGGGGGTCCGAGTCGACGCCCTGGACCTCCCGGGAAGGAGCGTGTCAGTGGCGGACCGAGGCACGCTCCGCTTCGATCGCCTGGTCCTCTGCACGGGAGCGCACCCCTTCATTCCTCCCATCCCGGGCGCGGACGGTGAAAGGGTGATCACCCTCCGAACGCACGAGGACGCCGACCTCATCCTCGAGCGCGCGTTGCGCGGCGACCCCGTGGTCATCATTGGCGGTGGAGTGCTTGGGCTGGAAACGGCCGGCGCCCTGGCGCGCCGCGGTGCCGACGTCACTCTGCTCGAGGGTACGACTGGCTCATGCCCCGGCAGCTCGACCACGAAGCAGGTGATCGCCTGGGGCGGCACGTCACCGCGACCGGCATCCGGCTCGAGAAGAGCGCACAAACAAAAGAGATCGTGGGCACCGCCGGCCCGGAGGCGGTCGTGCTCGACGATGGCCGAAGGATCCCGGCCCGCACGGTGATCATGGCCACGGGCGTGCGTCCCAACACGCACCTGGCGCGACGGGCAGGCCTCGACGTCAACCAGGGTATCATCGTGAACAATCACATGGCTGCCTCCGCCGACGCGGTGTACGCCGCCGGGGACGTGGCGGAGCACAACCGCGTTCTCTACGGAACGTGGGCTGCCTCACAGTACCAGGGAGCAATCGCGGGAATGAACGCCGCTGGACTGACCGTGTTCTACGGCGGGCAGCCGCGATCAAATACCCTCAAGGTCCTCGGGCTCGACCTCATGAGCATCGGGGAGTTCGAGCCGGCGGACGGCAGCTACATCGTGATCGACCGGAAGACAGAAGACCGCTACCTTCACTTCGTTTTTCACGTCGGCAGGATGGTCGGCGCGATTCTCCTCGGCCGTGAGCCGCTGGCCGCAGCCGTGAAAACCGCGATCGAAACGAAGCTGGACTACAGACAGCGGGCTCCTTCTGGGGACTCCTTTTGCGGAGGCCGTGATGGACCATGCGGAAAAAGCCCGGACAGCATCGCTCGCCACGGCGAACGGTCGGTGAAGCCCGCGCGCTGACGTCGAGGGGCAGGACATGCGCGGCATGCATGCCTCCGACTTTCGCTGGCCTCCAGGGAACGGAGGAAGACATGCGCATCGAGCTGCTCGTCGACAAGCAGAACAATCTGGGCGAAGGACCTGTGTGGGATGTGGCGGAGCAGCGTCTGTACTGGGTCGACAGCCTTGGCACAGCTACCTATGAGCCAAGAAGCCATCACCCCAAGAAGCCCATCTGGCAGCTAGTTGAAAACGCGCCAGCGTTCTGGTAGCGATCTGGCGCAACTCCTTTATCTCGTTGGAGTTACGTTTGCCCCAGAGATGACTCGAACATCCGACCTACGGTTTAGGAAAACGAGTCGGTGCCGATTTGGCGCGCGTCTTCCTACAACTCAATGCTGGCCAATACTATTCCTTGCAAGAGGTTGGGTCAATCAGCGCTTGGCCTGCTCCTTTTTGTGTTGCTTGGATTTGGAACGGTTTGTAGGCAATTTCCATTTTTTCTCACATCTTTTATCTGACAGTGCTGCGGCGCCAGGGGAGATCTGCTCTCGCCATCAATGTGCCAAGGCGAAGGCTTTGCTGAGTGTGTGGAATGGGAACCAAAGGCAGACACTTGTAAGATGTTGCTCTGGGGCGATTGATAGATCGCCGACCCCTTGCACCCCAACTGAAGAAGATCTTACGGAGCCTATCATCTGGTAAGGCATTTACTCATCGGGGGGCGGCGTGCGGGATGACAAACCATGTAAGAGGCATGTCCGCTGCCAGAATGTGATTCATTCCAGGGATTTCGCCTTCCCGTCCGCCATACAGACTCTGATCCACTGCTTAACAACTTCTCGCACGGCCGCGCGCGCGGGTTTCATGATTTGGAAGGTGTAGGAGTCTTCTCCTCGTGCAAGGAGCTCTTTGCGAACCGCATTCATGTAGGTGCAGGTGATGATGGTACCGACGTTAACTTTGTTGATCCCGCTGTGAATAGCACGCCGAACGTCTTCCGCCGGTATGCCCGTGCCCCCGTGAAGTACAAGAGGGACTTTCACTGCTGCGTTGATCTTGGCCAGAAGGTCGAAATGGATCTCCGGTTTCCCCTTGTAGAAGCCGTGCGCTGTCCCGATACCTGCCGCAAGTGAATCAACGCCAGACTCCGCCACGAACTGCTCGACGTCTTCCACTCGGGCCAGGAAGTCCTCCCCTGAGTACATGCCCTCTACGCCCATGCCTTTGATGCGGCCGACCTCCCCCTCCACGAACACCCCACGTGAGTGGGCGTACTCGACCACCCGCTTCACGGTAGCAATGTTTTCCGCAAGGGGCTTCGCCGAAGCGTCGATCATCACCGATGGGTAGTGGTTGTCCATGGCCGATTGGCAGATCTCAACCTTGTTGCTGTGGTCGAGATGATGAATCAGCGGAATGCTAGCCTTGTTCATCGCGGCAAGGCCGAATGCCCCGCATAGCTCAATGCCGATGTCGGTCACGACCTGCAGATTCGAGGAAATGAAGATTGGAGCATTTAGCTCTTCTGCGGCCTCCACAATCGCCAGAAAATCCCAGATATCCGAATAGTTGAATGCGGGCACGGCGAACCCCTCCGCGTCAGCTGCGGACAGGATTGCCCCGGCCAGGAATTTCCTTTCGCTGTACACCATACTCATGTTCCTTTGTGTGCCATGAAATCACAGGCCTCCTCAAAGGTCGGGATGCCCGCCGTTGCCCCGACTGCCCTAATGTTCATCGCCGCAACCGCACAAGCAAATGTTGCGCACGCTCTCATGTCCCACTTCTTGAGCATGCCGGTGAGGAATCCCGCGACGAATGAATCACCGGCGCCCGTAGTGTCCATAACCTGCGTCCGAAATGCCGATGTGAAGAAACCACGCTCGTCACCGTGCTTGACATAACAACCCATTTCACCAAGCTTGATGACACACGTGCGCACGCCCTTTTCCTGGAAAAACGCGGCGATGTCATTAGGAAGTTCAGTCCCCGCAATCTTCTTCGCCTCACCGATACTCGGCATGAATAAGCTCAAATGAGG
>JBEKXR010000346.1:0-4778 GCA_049511935.1 Spirochaetia bacterium
CTTGGTGACCAGCTTCTGTCCCACCGGCCCGAGAAGCGGCGGGTCCATCTGCGCCGCCTCTCGGATCCCGTCCTGCGTGGTGGACACCGCGATGAGGTTATCCTGCCCATAGCGAAGCAGTCCGCTCACGTCGGCAATGAGCGCAAAAAGAGATCCCTGCGGATCCACGGCGTGCCCGTTGACGTACACCATCGAGCTTCCAGGATAGAACCATGCGCTGATGCCGATTGCTTTGCCTTGCCAGGCAGCCGGCACCTTCACGGTCCTGCGATACACCGCGACGGTGAGATCACCCCGCTCGATTCCCTGGTCAGTCCACCGGGCTGGCGCCTGAGTGGTGGGCCAGGCGCTGTCTTCTGTTTCGGGAGCGAACAGGCTGTCGTCCACCTGTGAGACGACCTTGTAGCGCCATGCGCTGTTCAAGTCGATGGCAGTCTCTCGCACAACTGCGATTATTGAAACCGTGCTTTCCGCAAAACCCTGGGGTGTCGAGCCAGCCCACATCGCCAGGAGCAAGAAACCTACGATTCCCCGGCAGACGGATTTTTTTTTCAGATACATTGCACACCTCACGGCCTTCACGATCATTCATGCAGATTATGGCAACTCTCGCAAGAGCATCATCGAGTGCCGCCCGCTGTGGGTTGCGACGAAGCGTCGGAAGCGCGCGGCCAATCGGCGATTCGCAGGCAATGCTTGACCCGCGCACGCTGGCACCCTACTATCCCCATCATCAGGGAAGGGAACAAGATCGCCGCTCAGGATTTCCGCAGTTCTCCCGGCCGGCCCCTGCCCTTCGGGGCAACGCCGAACGGGCGGGGGACGCAATTCTCGGTCTTCAGCAGGCACGCAACCGCGGTGTCTCTGCTGCTCTTCGACTCCCCGCAGGACTCGCGGCCCGCACGCGAGATCGATCTGGACCCCCGCCTGAACCGGACCGGCGACGTGTGGCACGCCCAGGTGGACGGCGTGGGACCGGGGGCCTGCTACCTCTACCGGGTCGACGGGCCCTACGAGCCCGAGAAGGGCCACAGGTTCAACCCCGACAAGCTCCTCCTCGACCCCTACGTGAAGGCGGTCACGGGCAACTTCACCTGGAACCTGCCGGAACGCATGCCCAAGGGCATCGTCGTTTCCGACGACTTCGACTGGGAGGGCGACAGGCCCCTCTCCCGGCCCCTCCGTTTCACCACGATCTACGAGACGCACGTGCGAAGCCTCACGCTCAGCCCCACCTCGGGTGTCGCTCACCCGGGCACTTTCCGCGGCGTGATCGAGAAGATCCCCTACCTCCGTGACCTCGGCATCACGGCGCTGGAGCTGCTGCCGGTGCAGGAGTTCGATGAGCTGGAGAACACGCGGGTGAATCCCCGCACGGGCGAGCGGCTGCAGAACTACTGGGGCTACAACACGATCACCTTCTTCGCGCCCAAGGGCCGCTACTCCAGCGCCGGCGCAATGGGCGAGCAGGTCACCGAGTTCAAGGAGATGGTGCGCGCGCTGCACGCCTCGGGGATCGAGGTGATCCTGGACATCGTGATCAATCACACGGCCGAAGGCGACGAGACCGGGCCGACTCTCTGCTTCCGGGGCTTCGACAACTCGATCTATTACATTCTCGACGAGGACAACCCGCGCGTCTACCGAAACTACACCGGGTGCGGCAACACGATGAACTGCAACCACCCCATCGTGCGGACCTTCATCATCGACTGCCTGCACTACTGGGTCGTGGAAATGCACGTCGACGGGTTCCGCTTCGACCTGGGCTCCGTGCTCGGCCGGGACCGGGAAGGCCGCGTCATGGAGAATCCCCCCATATTGGAGCGGATTGCGGAGGATCCGGTCCTCCGCCAGACGAAGATCATCGCAGAGGCGTGGGACGCGGCCGGCGCCTACCAGGTGGGATCCTTCCCCGGCGGCCGCTGGGCGGAGTGGAACGACAAGTTTCGCGACGATGTGCGGAGATTCTGGCGCGGCGATGAGGGCACGGTGCCCCACCTGGCCACCAGGATTTCCGGTAGCTCCGACCTGTACCTTCGGGACGGGCGGAAGCCCTTTCACAGCGTCAACTTCGTCTCCTCGCACGACGGGTTCACCGCCAACGACCTCGTGGCCTACGGGCGCAAGCACAACGAGGAGAACGGGGAACAGAACGCTGATGGCGCCACTCCCGACCAATCCGCGAACTACGGCGTGGAGGGCCCGACGGCGGATCCCGGCATCGAGGCGGTGAGAAACCGTCAGGTGAAGAACCTCCTTGCGACCCTCCTTCTCTCGCTCGGCACGCCGATGCTCCTCGGGGGAGACGAGTTTCGCCGCACTCAGCGCGGCAACAACAACCCCTGGTGCCAGAACAACGAGATCTCGTGGTATGACTGGCGCTTGCTGAAGCAGCACGCGGACGTGCACAGGTTCATGCGCGAATTGCTTGCCTTCAGGATGCGGCATCCCGCCTTCCTGAGGCCCGAGTTCTACAGCGGGCGCAACTCCCGGCATGACACGATCCCGGACATCACCTGGCTCACCGACGCGGCGGAGCCGGTGGACTGGGCGCTCGAGCGGCGCACACTTGCCCTCCTGATCGACGGGAACAAGTCGGAGATCGACGCGGACAGGGACGACAACGACATCCTGATCATGCTGAACGCCTCCGAAAAACCCGTGCTCTTCACACTCGCTCCCGTGCCCCAGGGCAAGGAGGCGTGGTACCGAGCGATCGATACCGCAATGCCGTCTCCCCGGGACATCGTCCCACCCGGCGCCGAGGAGCGCATCGATCAGGAGACGCGGCACCTGGAGGCACATTCCGCCGTGGTGATGCTGTCCCGCTGACTCGCGCGGCCACCGCGTCCTTGACTCGTCGGGTGGCCCCGTGTACCGTGGTCGCGCGCCAGATGCGGCCGTGAGCACCTTCAGGGAGGAGCGATTCATCCCATGCGAACGAAAGTCGTCCTGATCGCGCTTGCGCTTCTCCTCGGAGCAGTGGCCCTCGCCGTGTTCCTGCGCATGGCGAGGTTCGACACGACTCTCGAGTTCAGCTTCCAGGACAGCGTGAGCAGGCAGTGGGTCTGGAACTCCACGGCCCGTCTCCAGGATCGTCTCATCCGCGCATTCTATCAATCCGACGCGGGCCCCGTGCCCTTCCTCTTCTCCCACCTGAAGCCCGGCTCATCGACGCTGGAGATCTCGGCACCCGGCTACCTTGCCGTCTCGATTCCGGTGAAGCTCCACCGTGGCGCGAACCGCTTGGAGAAGCCCATCAAGATGAAGGGTTACGAGATACCCGACCTCCAACGCTTCTACGTCTTCGAGCGGCTGGACGGCGGCGACCTGGTCTGCCAGATCCGGCCCGTGGACAGCGACGGCCACGCCGTGATGAACCACCCCTGCATCCCCCTCTGGGTGGGGGCCCGCGTCGCCGTGCAGCTGAAGTATGGCAGGCCCGTCACCGAGTCCACCGAAACGGGAAGTACCCGGGGCGACGAGCTCTTCAACGGGAGCGTGCCCTGGGAGTGGGACCCGGCGCCTGAAACCACCTTCCGCTACTCGGTCAGGATCCCCGGATCACGGATCGGGCCCGATCTCGCGCTGTACCGCGTCATCGACTACCTCATCGTCGTCCCCGATCCCCGCCGCATAGATCCCCAGGAGTTCGACGCGGTCATGAAGAACGCCCCGGGCCTCCCCGATGTCGCCGGGCTCACGGCGTACCTGGACAGGCAGGGGCAGAAGCTTCGGTATTTCTTCGATACCTCGTGGAACGTGAAGGGGAGGGAGGAATGATCCAGGCGCGGGCGCTCGTGAAGCGCTACGGAACCTTCACCGCCGTCGACGGGATCGACCTCCACATCCGGCCGGGCGAAATCTACGGGTTCCTCGGGCCCAACGGCGCCGGCAAGACGAGCACCATACTGATGCTCCTCGGCATCACGCGCCCCACCTCCGGCGAGGTCTTCCTCTTCGGCGAGAGGTACACGCCGAGCCGCCTCGACCTGCGCCGGCGCATCGGCGTGGTGCCCGAGAAACACCCCCGGGGGGTGTGGCCCTGGATGACGGCGGAGGAATACCTGCGGTTCTTCGCGGAGCTGTTCGCCATCCCACGGCCCCAGGAGAGGATCGACAGCCTGTTG
The DNA here is from genome assembly GCA_049511935.1 of Spirochaetia bacterium. GTDB lineage: Bacteria > Spirochaetota > Spirochaetia > SZUA-6 > Fen-1364 > Fen-1364. The sequence goes on from JBEKXR010000346.1 coordinate 4,134, forward strand.
AAAAAGGTGGACCTCCACGGCTTTCGCAACAAGAGAATCCGCGAGCTCTCCCGGGGCATGCTTCAGAAACTCAGCTTCACCCGGGCGATCCTCCACGACCCCGACGTCCTTCTCCTCGACGAGCCGATCTCCGGGCTTGACCCGCTCGGGATCCAGCAGGTGCGCGACCTCATCGTCTCCGAAAACCGCGACGGCCGCAGCATCTTCATCTCCTCCCACCAGCTCTCCGAGATGGAGCGCATTTGCCACAGGGTCGCAATCATCTCGAAGGGGAAGCTCATGGCCGAGGACACGATGGAGAACCTCGTGGCGCGCCTCTTCCGGGAGCGGGAGATCCACGTGGAGCTGGAGAAGGTCCCGCACGGCCTGGCGGCGCTCATGAAGAAGCTGCCCTCTGTCCTTGACTGCACGGTCAACGCGAACACCCTCATTGTCACCGTCCCGCGCCAGGGGGACTTCCGCAGGGTCATCTCCGAGTTCCTCATCGGCCAGAGCCAGGTGCCGCTCCGCATCCAGGAGCGGATGGTCTCGCTGGAGGAGGCGTTCGTCACGATCACGCAGGAGAACATCGGCTCGCTGGTGAGCAGCGGAGGCGGGGGATGAGCGACAGGGCGCGCGCCGCTCGGATCATCGCGAAGAGGCAGG
>JBEKXR010000347.1:0-4772 GCA_049511935.1 Spirochaetia bacterium
GACGGTGACCGCCGCGTAGAGGCACGCGGTCAGGATCAGGCTCCCGATCTCACCTGATCGGTTCGCTCCCGTGATCTCGTCCAGGATTTTCTGGAAATACGCGGGAACCCGGACCGCCCCGTAGTTCTGCACGAGCATGAACGCGAATCCCGCGGCCAGTGCGGGCCAGTGCGCGCCCACGAAAGGCAGGAGGGTGCGGAGGCTGCCGATGCCGAGTCCTTTTCGCATGGGTTTCAAGATAGGTACACCGAGGGCTGAAAAACAAGCGGGACGGACTTCGACAGGGCGGCGCCGGGCGAGCCTGAACCCCGCAGGGGTTCACAGCCCGATCAGGCCGCGCCGAATCCCTTCCTTCACCGCTTCCGCCCGGTTGGCCGCATCCAGCTTTCTCAGGATCGATTCGACGTGGTACTTCGCCGTGTGCGCGCTGAACGAGAGGCGCGCCGCGATCTCCTTGTTCGCCAGCCCTTCGGCGAGCAAGCCGAGAACCTCCGTTTCGCGCGGGGTGAGGAAGGGTTCCCCCGTCGATGACTCCACGTCGGCGTCGACCGGCTGCGTGCCGTTCCCGGCCGCACCCGTCGCCGACGCCTCAACCTCCACGGAAATCTCACCCAGGCCCTCGAGACGCTCGACGATCTGGGATCGCAGAAGCGGGTCCGGCGCGCGGACCCTGATGTGCGCCCGGGGCCGGGGCCGATTCATCTGCTGCCGATGGTCACGGCCACGCTGCGAAGCGCGCCTCCCCGGATGACCTCCGCGTCGACCTTCGTTGCCGCGCCGCGCTCGGACAGGATCGAGAGCAGCTGCTCGTGGTCAGCCACCGGGGAACCGGCGATGCCGACGAGAATGTCACCCACCTCGAGGCCCGCTCGCTCGGCCGCGCTGCCCGACTCCACCCACACGAGGAGAAGACCGGTGTCCTGCCGCGCCTTCACCGACTCCTTGCCCGGCTTCGTCAGGGGAACCTCCTGGCTCTTGACGCCGAGGTACGGCCGCGGGATGCTCCCCTTCTCTTCCAGCAGGCGGGCGCGCGCAAGCGCCAGGTCGGACGGGATTGCAACCTCTGCTCCCATTCGGCGGTTGAAGACCTGGATGCCGGCCAACGCGCCTTCCGCGTCCACGAGGGCCCCCCCCGTTGTTCCGGTCAGCCGATCGGCATCGATCTGGAAATACCGTTCCAGCACACCGCTTCGGCCGATTCTCAGCTTTGCGCCGGCGGAGCTCACCATCGCAAGTGCCGCGTTGATTCCGTCGAATGAATCGCGCTTCAGAGACACCACGAGATCTCCCACGCCGACCGAGGCCGCCGGCACATCGCCCGACTTCACCTCGGAGCCCAGGCGCAGCAGGGCAAGGTCATGAATCGGGTCCCGTCCCGCCAGCTTCGCATCCTTCTTCGTCCCATCCGGCATTGCGACCGTGACACCCTCGTCCGGTACGAGGTGGCTCGCGGTGAGAACCCGGTCACCCCCGATGAGCACCCCGCTCACGCTGTACGGCTCGCGCTCCAGGCCCACGGTGAACGCTGATGCCCGCTGGATCGCCCCGCGCAGGGCGGCTGACAGATCTTTCAATGCATTGGCCATTTCACACTCCCTTCACGTCATTGAAGGTACGACTGCGGGATACGCCGCGGGTACTCGCCGATCGGGGAGGGGTTATCTCAGGCGGGGAAGCCGCGACTCGACCGCCGCCTTCAAGGCATCGACCACCTCCGCGACACTCCCCGTGTAGCCTTCACGGGCGAGGGTCGTGCAGAACTCCTCGTGCGTCCTGCCGCGGCGGTAGTCGGGCACCTTGACGGGCATCGCCAGGTACCGGGTGAACAGGGAAATGTCGTTGTGTACCAGGAGGCTTGCCTGGTAGAAGAGCACCAGGCGCGTGCGGTAGATCGAGGTACCGACGATCTTTTTCTCACCGATCGCCAGGTCAGAGATTCCCGCGGGGTGGACGCCCCTGATGGAGAGGCAAACGAGGGCTTCCACGATCCAGGAATTGATCTCGGCCGCGTATTCCTTGTTTTTGAACGGAGAATCGACCTCCGTGACCACGGCGAGCACGACCTGCCCGGGGCCGAGTACGACGGTCCCTCCTCCGCCGCGCCGATGCAACCACGGGACCCCGTCCTCACGGAGGTTTTCCAGGAGCAGGTCCTGCTCCGGCCTGCCGGATGCGCCCAGGACGGCACACAGGGTGGAAGGCTCGTAGATCCGGGAAACGGGGACCCTGGACTGACGATAGTCGTCCAGCATGTCCCCGTTCACCGTCGCGTCGCCGCCAGGCGGATTCGCGTCGCCGCCAGGCGGATTCGCGTCGCTGCCAGGCGGGTTCTGTTCATGCACCGTACTTCTTCAGCTTGCCCGTGTACGAGAGTGCGATCCGGATCAGAACCTGGCCGGAGATCGTGCCCCAGATGCCCTTCGCGCAGCCCCTCTCCCCGAACTTCTGGGTGCCATCGGACCGCACGCCCTCACCCGCGATCATGAAGGGCACCGGGTGCGAGGTGTGGGCCTTCGCCACTGCCGGTGTGGAATGATCGCCCGTCACGATGATGATGTCGGGTTTCATCGCCAGGACGTTCGGGAGGAACGCGTCGACCTTCTCGATTTCCTTCACCTTGGCGTCGAAGTCGCCGTCCTCTCCCTTCGAATCCGTGTACTTGTGGTGGATGAAGAAGAAATCGTGGGTGTCCCACACGGTCTTCAGCGCCCTGGCCTGGGCGTCCAGGTCAGCGAGATCCTCGATCGCTTCCATCCCGACCAGCCGTGCGACCCCCTTGTAGTCGGGGTACACGGCGAGGGCGACCGGGGAGAGCTTGTACAGCTCGGCGAGTGAGGGGATGTGGGGAAGCTCGGCGAACCCCCGCAGCAGGACGCCGTTCGCAGGGACCTGGCTCGCCAGGATCTTCCGGGCCTGGGCCACGAAATCCTTCGCCACCTGCGCCGTGTGCTCCGCCTTCGGATCTGTGGCGACCGGATCCAGCGGCTTTACGCCCATGACCTGCGGATCGGTGTCCGCCACGAGGTCTGAAAGCCCCTTGCCGCGGAACACGCAGACCGCCCGGTAGTCCTTCACGGGCCGGACGGACACTTCAATTCCCTTGATCGAGACTGCTTTCAAAAGCTCGCAGAGCTGCGCGCACTTTTCCGTTGGGATCCGCCCTGCGCGCCGGTCTGAGATTGCCCCCGACTGGTCGAGGGTCGCGAAGTTGAGCCGCGCCGCCACATCGCCCGGCTTCATGGGAAATGCCACCCCCGTCGCCGCAACGACGCCACGGCCGATTGGATACTCCAGCGGGTCGTAGCCGAACAGGGCCAGGTGGCCGGGCGCGGACCCCGGGGTGATGCCGTAACCGATCGGCAGGTGCACGCCGCATTCGGCCGTGGCCGCCAGCGCATCCATGTTCGGCGTGCGCGCCGTCTCCAGCTCCGTCTTCCCTCCCGGCTCCCGTGGCAGGCCGCCGACGCCGTCCATGACGAGAAGGACGATCTTTCTCGGGCTCTTCGTGGAAAGTTCCTTCAACGTATTCACCATTCCATTCCTCCTGCGGATGTGCCCCGAGTCGCGGGGGCTACGTGGTTTTCTTCTTCAGCTCATCGAGGGCGGCGTTTGCTTCCTCATTTTTCATCGCATCCCCCAGCTCGTCCTTCTTCCCGGCCACCATCTGCAGCTGGGCGAGGAGCAGGTCTGTGTCCACGAGCCTGCCGCCGGTCATCCGGAGTCGTACGAGCTTGTCTTTGAGGACCGCCACCTTCCTCTTGAGATCGGCAAGCTCCGTCTCCAGCTGGGACTGCTTCGCCGTCGCGTCCGACAACCGTGCCTGCGCCTGCGCCGCAAGGCCCTCGTCCCCCCGGGAGCGCGCGAGCGTGACGCGTCGAGTCCAGATGTTTGCGTCTTCCTGCGCTGCGGCAAACGCCTTCTCGGTCTGCTTCAGCGTGGTGATGAATGCCAGGACGTACTTCGACGCCTGCGCCGGGTCCAGTCCCTCGATATCAGTGTCGAGCATGCATCCCCCGTCGGAGAGTAGCACGAAAGCTACAGGGTGGTCAGTATGAGCCTCACTCCGACGACACCCAGCGCGGCGGCGAGCCCCACGACGATCCAGGGCGCAGCGATCTTGCGCGACAGGAACGCGCCGAGCTGGGCCCCGGCCACGACGCCCGTGGCGAGGAGGGCGTCGCGGAGCAGGTGCGTCGGCCACGTGTGGTCGATGAGGTGTTCCACGACTCCCGCGAGGGCGGTGAAAACCAGCACGAAATGCGAGGTGGCCGTGGCGACGTGCAGGGGGAACCCGAACAGGTACGTGAACACCGGCACGTGGATGATTCCCCCGCCGATCCCGGCAAGGCTGGAGAAGCAGCCGATGAAAACGCTGAGTCCCATGCCGAGCGCGAGCTGGGCCGGCCGCAGGCGCGGGACCTGGTCCCGCCCGGGCGCCGCCGCGGTGCGGTGCATGCTGCGCGTGATCGCCAGGACCGCGGCCACCGCGACGAGCAGGCACCCGAACGCGATCCCGAAGAGCCTCTTCGGGATGAACCGTGTCAGGTACGATCCCAGCAGGGCTCCGGGGATCGTGGCCGCTGCGAACAGAATCCCCGCGCGGTAGCTGATCCTCCTCTGGACCGCATACGCGATGGTTCCCGAGGCGGCGTTCACGCAGACGACGGCGAGCGACGCCGCGGTGATCATCGAGGGACCGTCATCGGGGAACAGGAAGACCAGGAGGGGGACGAGGATGAATCCGCCTCCGCCCCCGATGATCGTCCCGTACG
>JBEKXR010000348.1:0-4767 GCA_049511935.1 Spirochaetia bacterium
GATCTCGTGCCGGATGAGCTCACGGTGGATCTCGTGAAGGAGCGGCTTTCCCAGGCTGACGCGGCGAAGGGGTATATCCTCGACGGGTTTCCTCGTACAATCCCCCAGGCCGAGGCGCTTGAAAAGTTCCAGGCCCTGGACGCGGTGATAAACTTCGCTATCGGCGACGACCTCGTCGTGAAGAGGCTGTCGGGCCGCGAAATCTGCAGGAACTGCGGGGCCATCTACCACGTGACGAACATGCCGTCAAAGGTGAAAGGCGTCTGTGATAAGTGCGGCGGCCCCCTCTATACACGTTCGGATGACTCGCTGGAGTCGATCACGAACCGGCTCGATGTGTACCGCAGGCAGACCGAGCCGCTCGTCGAATTCTATCGAAGGAAGGAGCTCCTCAAGGACATCGATTCCTCGAAGTCCCCCGAGGACACGCACGGCCAGATCGAGAAGGTGCTCGCCCCGTTCAAGTGAGAAACGCCCCGGTTCCTTCAGGGCGAAGGGGCAGGCTTCGCATCCGGTTGTGACGGGGGCTTTGCATCCGACGAGGACGGGGCCGGCGGTGCGGGGGACGCTGACTTCTCGGGCAGGAGACCATGATCCTTCAGGGCAGCCTCTACCTTGTCCCGCTCCAGGAGCCCGGGTGAATCGAGAAGTGCCTTCACGGCTGCCTGATCCTTGAAACCCGCCCCGAGTGCTTTGCCCAGAGCGTCCAGCCCCCTCTGCGGGTCTTCGACGACGGTCAGCAGGAGCCGGGCCTCTCCAAACCACGCGTCGCCCTGCGCGCTGTCGATGGCCAGGATCTTGTCGTACGCCTCCAGCGCACGTGCGTACTTCTTCTGCCGCTCGGCGCCGGCCGCCAGGAGGTACCACCCCTCGGTATCACCGGCCTTCTTCTGCAGGTAGCGCGACAGCATGTCACCGGATGCCGCGGGATCGTCGAGGGAGAGGAGCAGGGATCCCGCGGCGTACAAAGCGTCCGTATCATCGGGCGCTCTGGCCAGCAGGGCAGTGAACTGGTCCATGGCTTCGTGCGGCCGCTTGAGCTTCCAGAGGATGATGCCGCTGTTGTAGAGCGCATTCAGGTCCGCCGGGGAGAGACCAATGACGGTCGTGTACTGCGAAAGCGCGTCTTCATCGCGCCCCGCGAGATGGTAGGCCCAGCCCAGTGCGGAATGAAGCTGCGTGTTCTGGGGATCAGCGGTGAGAAGCCGCTTCAGGATGGCCATGGCATCGTCGGGGCGTTTTGCGTGCGCGTATGCGAGAGCGAGGTTGTAATCGGCCTTCACGAATCCGGGGTCGATCTTGAGAGCCGCCTGGAACTCCGTGATGGCCTTGTCGTACTTTCCCAGCTCGACATAGGCGTTTCCGAGGTCGTAGTACTCCGAGGCCACGTCACGATCGCGCCTGCTGGTGACGCAGCCGGACAGTACCAGGGCGGCGAAAACCAGGAGGAGTACGGCAGGGGGCACGCGCCTCACGCGCCCTACTATAGGATGAGACCGTGAGGTTGACAAGCGAAATCTCCCTTTGTACGATTGTCTTGACCGTTGGCAAGAGAAAAAGAAGAGGCAATGGCAAAGAATTTGGTACCGCCGAATGCTCCGGCCACGCTGAGCAAAGAAGCGAAAATCACGGCTCTCACCCTGCTGAAGAATTACTACGACGAAGAGTCTTTCACTCTCCTCGTGAAGGAGATCTACAACACGGACCTCGGGATCAGCGAGGCCGCCATCCGGGCGTCCGGTTCGCTGGGCAACGAGATCGCAATCAAGCACCTCTACCAGATGGTGGAACGGGGGAAGCAGCCTCAACGCGTGGCCGCGATCAAATCCCTCACGGCCATCAGGGCGCCATCGTCCACCGGGATGCTGGTGAAGTACTTCAGCCACTTCCCCGAAGAGGAGCTTCGCACGGAAATCCTTCGGGCAATCAACACGATCTCCCCGACCGCCCAGCAGGTGCTGGAGCTGAACCAGGCCGTCTTCGCCGACCCCAAGCAGAGCGAGGCGGTGAAGCGTATCGCCGCCGAGGCACTCGTGGAGGCGGAACGCTACGCCTCCCTGAAGGACGCGCTGCCGCGGGCGCTGCCGGGAGTGCAGGAGGCGGCCTTCACGAAGATGCTGCAGACCGGAAGCCAGGAGGTCCTCGAGCTGCCGACGGAGACCCTCTCACCTTCGGCCCTGGGCTGCTACCTCTGCGTCTACACGCTCAAGTCGAAGACCCCGCAGGCCAACTACGTCCTTGATGCCCTGCAGAAGGGCGGCCGGCAAACAGTCGTTTCCTTCCTCCTCTCGCTCACGCAGTTCCAGGGCCGGTTGCGCTTCCCCCGGTGGGTCTTCAAGCTCCTTCTCGACGCGCCGTACGAGGATGCGGAGACCGAGGCCCTCGTCGGGGATTTCCTGAAAAAGATCGTGGAGGAGGTAAAGAGGGTCTCTCCCCACCTGCTCAGCGAGTTCTCGCTGAGCTCATCTGCGCGCATCGACACCGTGTTCCTGAAGGTCCGCAAGAACTACATCTCCCTGCAGGGAATCACGAACAAGGATGTGCTCCTCGCCACAGTGCTCGCGACGCTGCTGGAGATGTATGCCACCCCGTCCGTTCTCGCCGACGTGCAGGCCTATTTCAAGGAAGAGAGCTACTTTGACAGGCCTCCACCCGTGGCCCAGATCCGCTCCCTCCTCTCGAGCGCGCCGAAGGAGGAGCAGAACCGGTTCGAGGCGTGCATCCCCCTGTTTGCCCTCAACGAGAAGAAGGACAGGTTCACGGTTCTCCAGCAGGTCCTCCGGGTGGATCTCAATCGGCCGTTCTTCCTCCGGCGGCTCAACAGGTTGATCAGGGTTGCCGGAGCCCTCGAAATCAAGACGACATCCAAGAAGATCCAGGAAATCCTGGAGTTCTCCCGGGCGGAGCGCATCCACTATCTCGAAGAAACGAGCATCGTCACCCTCTGCCAGCTCCTCACGCGATCCATCATCGAGCAGGCCCGCGAGTACTTCAAGGTACCTTCCCGGAACACCCGGGCCCTGAACGGTTACATACGGGGCGCACGCTACATCCCCGCAAAGATCCTCGTCGGTTCGCTCATCCAGATCGCGCAGCACCCGTCCCTGAACCCGACCTCACGCGCGCTGGTGATCGAAACGCTGGAGAACATGGACCTGAAAGGGCTGGAGAAAGTCATTCACCCGCTCCTGAAGATGCTCGACCTTCCGCAGGTCGCCGAGGCGCTGAAGTTGAGCATGGGAGATCTCGTTGCGCGCTGGGCGGATGCGTCCCTCGGTCACATCGCGCTCGATCTCACTTCGCACGGGACCCCTGTCGGCAGGCGGACTGCAATACGGATCGTGAAGGCACTTGCTGCGCGAGGTGCGGGCGCGCCGGCGGATATCGTGACCAACCGTCTGTACCTCCTGCTGGAAGACGCGGACCGCGGCGTGCGCGTGGAAGCGCTGCTCGCACTCCTCTCCATAGGCGATGACTATGCGTCCCAGATCCTGAGCGACTACATCAAGGCAGGAGACAGCGGAATCGTCGCCGAGATTCTCCCCGGCCTGTCGAAGATGGTCGCCGACAACATCCGCGCCAAGCAGCCGCCGCTCACCCGGGAGACCTTCTCTCTCGTTCTTGACATGATCCGCATGGACAGCCTGCCAGTGCAGGAGGCGCTTCGCGCCTTCCTTCCCGACCTGAGCCAGGGAGGCCTCGCCGAAGAGCTTCGCCAGGGCCTCTTGGCGGCCCTGACGCGGGCGCCGGTGGAGGGGGTGAAAGCGGACCGGCGGGTGCTCCGCGAGGAGGACGCCTCAGCGGGGACGGAAAGCACCCTCGGGCAGGCGAAGCTGGAATTCAAGCTCCGCCGCGAGAGCACCCAGACCTTGACAGTGTTCTTCATCGACATCATCGACTACACCGGGAAGTCGACCGGACTGCAGCCCACCGACATGATGAAGCTCATCACGGCTTTCGAGGACATCGCCGGGGGGGCCATCGATGAATACCAGGGCCGGGTCGTGAAGAAGATGGGTGACGGGATCCTGGCCTATTTCAAGTCACCGGTCGGGGCGACCGTGGCGGCGCTCACGGTGCAGAAGAAGCTCGCGGAGTACAGTACGCTGAAAGTGGGACTGGAAAAGATCCAGGCAAGGATCGGGTTGAACACGGGATCGGTCATCCGCAAGGGCAATGATATCTTCGGACCAGTGGTGAACGTCGCCGCCCGAATGCAGCACGAGGCGGGCAACGGTGAAGTCTACCTGACGGACGCCACCTACCAGAAAACCCGCGAATATGTTCGGTGCACCGCGCTCGGCAAGATCCAGGTCAAGGGGATCGAAGACGCGATCACCGCGTACTCGGCTCAGGAGCTCATCGCAGATCCCGCAAAGATCGTCGATGACTCCCGTGAGCCGGGCCTGCAGAAGCTGAAAGAATCGATCTTCGTTCCGAACTTCAAGATTCCCGCGGGCGCGGCGGCGGAGAACCGGATTCCCTCTCTCCTCAAGGACATTTTCACCGAGATCTCGCGTGCGATCGAGGAGCTGGCCGCGGACTACCAGGACGAGTACGAGTTCAAGAAGTACCTCCAGGAAAGGTGGAACGCGCTGATGGGGAACATGTAGACGCCGCGTACCCGGCTGTCGAACTCCGGACGCAGAAATTCCCCAACCGCCTCGGCGGGCCCGAGGGCTGATGCTCCTTTCGGCAAAACTACCGGACAAATGTTAAGGCTTCCGGAAGTTGCGAGACTGTGGAATAATAAAGCTCAGCTCGGAG
>JBEKXR010000349.1:0-4753 GCA_049511935.1 Spirochaetia bacterium
CGATTCCGGACCGGCAGAGTGCCATGGAGTACCATGGCCGAATTGACAAATCCCCCGGCCCTGCCGCACAATCGTCGCGGAGGCATCGTGCAGTCCCAGAGACCGGTCCTGAAGCAGGTGCAGAAGCTCAAGATGACCCCGCAGCTCTACCAGGCTGTGAGGCTCATGGCACTCCCCCTTCAGGACCTGAAGACCACGATCGAGGAGGAGCTGGAGAAAAACCCCGCCCTCCAGGTGGAAGAAGACCGATCGACGGTGTCGCTGGACTCGCTGCCTGCCCGGGAGAGCGGCGACGGGGAGGGGGACTGGTTCGATCACAGCTCGGACTCAGGGTACTCGAGGGCGGACGGAGAGGCGGCGAGTGACGCGCGGCGGCAGTTCATCGAAGGCGCGCTTTCCCAGCCCGAGAGCCTGCAGGAGCACCTGTTGTCGCAGCTCGCGCTGCAGCCGATTCCGGAGGACGTATTCCGCATCGGGGAGCTCCTGATCCGCAATCTCGACGAGAACGGTTTCCACAAGGAGCCGCCCGAGATCCTCCTTCAGGACGAGGACAAGGAGCTGATCCCGAAGGTCCTCGAGCTCGTGCAGGGTTTCGATCCCGTCGGCACGTGCGTGAAGGACGTGCGGGAGAGCCTCCTCGTGCAGATCCGGATCCATCCCCATCCTCATCCCCGCGCAGCAGAGGTCGTCGAGCGCTGGCTGGAGTCCCTGGAGAAGCAGCGCCTGAGAGAGATCGAAAGGGGAATGCGCATCTCGGAGACTGCCTTGAAGGAGATCGTGGCCTTCATCCGCACGCTGGACCCGCTTCCCGGCCGCAATTTTTCCCGGGACGTCGTCCGCTACGTCCTGCCCGACGTGCAGGTCGTGCTTCAAGATGGGGAGTTCGTGATCGTCCTGAACGACGAGATGATCCCGGTGCTCGGGATCAACCCCCTGTTCGCCGACATGGCCCGCCGCAAGGGCGAGGCGAAGGATCAGAAGACCCGGCAGTTCGTGACGCAGAACCTGCAGGACGCGCGGTGGTTCATCCGCACGATCGGCCAGAGAAACGAGACCCTCCTGAAGGTGTGCCGCGCCATCGTGGAGTTCCAGAGGGATTTCTTCCTCAAGGGCCCGAAGTACATGCGCCCGCTCACCCTGAAGGACGTGGCAGCGGAAATCGGCGTGCACGAGGCGACGGTGTCCCGTATCACCTCCTCGAAGTACATTCAAACGGAGTGGGGTATCTTTGCACTGAAGCACTTCTTCTCCAATTCGGTGCCGGCAACCGGTACCACCGGGAGAAGGTTCTCGAAGGAGGGTGTGAAGGAGATCATCAGGGAGATAATCGATCAGGAGAGACCGAAAGAGACGCCACTGGCGCCCGTTGCACGGGGGGGGACGCGGGGTGAGGCGCACGGCTCAGGCGGGCGGGGCCTCTCGGACCAGAAGATCGTCGAGATCCTCGCCGCCAAGGGAGTTTCTCTGGCACGAAGGACAGTCGCCAAGTACCGCGGCGAGCTGGCCATCGAATCGTCCTACCAGAGGAGGCGGACATGAACGTCGAGATCAAGGGAATCCACGTCGAAGTCAGCGAGAGGGTCCAGGATTACATCGATACGAAGATGCCCCGCCTGGATTTCGGCCGGGACCTCATCGTGGATTTCCTCTTGAACATTTCCAGGGAAAAAAGCCTCTTCAAGCTGGAGACGACCCTGAACTTCCGCTGGGGTGCCTCGAAGCACGTCGGAGTGGAGAACTTCGACCTGAACAAGGGCATCGATGATCTCTACGACAAGCTGGAAGCCGTCATCGAGAAGGAGAAGTCCCGGATCAAGGACCACCACAAGAAAAGTGAGCCCGGCATGGTGGAAGAATAGGCGGGGCATAATGGCGCAGGGATCCAAGGAACGGTTCCTGGTCCTCGATCTCCTGCAGCTCGACCTGCGGGAGAACGACGCCCTGGACCTGAAGTGCATCGGCGGACGGCCCGGGCTCATCCGCGAGATCACCGTCACCGAGATCAACAGGCCCGGGCTGGAGCTGGGCGGCTTCTACGAGAACTTCGCCTTTCAGCGCATCCAGATCTTCGGGCGGGGAGAGAACGCGTACCTCCAGAAGCTCGCCAAGGAGAAGCGCCGGGGGGAGATGGAGAAGCTCTTCACCTACATGATCCCCTGCTGCGTGTTCACTCATTCGCTGCAGCCCACCGAGGATTTCACCGAGATCGCGGAAAAAGCCCAGTGTCCCATCCTCCAGACCGACCTCTCCTCATCCGAGTTCACGATGAGGATCCTGCGCGTGCTCTCCACGATCTTCGCGCCCAAGACCACCGTGCACGGCGTGCTGGTGGAGGTGTTCGGCATCGGCGTCCTGCTCATGGGGGAAAGCGGCGTCGGAAAGAGCGAGTCGGCCCTTTCGCTCATCGAGCGGGGGCACCGGCTCATCGCCGATGACGCCGTGGAGATCCGCAGAGTGAGCGGCAACATTCTCATGGGCACCGGCGCCCAGGTGGTGAGCCACCACATGGAGATCCGGGGCCTCGGCATCATCAACATCACCCATCTCTTCGGGGTGGGCGCCATCAGGGACAAGAAGCAGATCCAGCTGGTCGTCCAGCTGGAGTTCTGGGACGCGGAAAAAAACTACGACAGGATCGGCGCGGAGGAGGCGACCATGGACATCCTCGGCGTGCACGCGCCCTGCGTGACGGTGCCGATCAAGCCGGGGCGCAACATCCCCGTGATCATCGAGACCGCGGCGCGCAACGAACGGCTGAAGAAGATGGGCTACTACTCCGCCCGCGAGTTCAATCGCAACGTGATGAACTGGCTGGAAGGGGAGAGTACGCGGGGAATCTTCCTCGACGGGAAATGAGGGCACATGGTCGAGCGCATCGTCACGATCCGCAACCGCGCGGGCATGCATGCCCGGCCCGCGGCGCTGCTGGTGAAGACCGCCAGCAGCTTCGTGTCGCAGATCTCGATCGAGAAGGACTCCGAGAGGGTGAATGGCAAGTCGATCATGGGCGTGATCACCCTCGGAGCCACCTTCAACACGCCCCTGAAGATCATCGCGGAAGGGCCCGATGAGTCGGAGGCCGTCGACGCCATCCAGAGACTTTTCGACAACCGTTTCGAGGAGGAATAGGGGGCGCCTCGTCGGAATGCGCGCCATGCTCTCCCTGCTCCTGCTCGCCTCTGCCGTGACGGGCTCGGCCCAGGCCATCGAGCTCTCCCTCGCACCGCGGGGCGGATATCTTTCCGCTTCGCTCTCCTTCCGCTGGGCCCGTGCTGATGAAGTGATCGATTCGCTGCGAAAGGGCCTGGAATCCCGAATCACCTTCACCACGCGGCTATACGAGAGGCGTAGACCGGCGTTTGCCTTTGCAGGCGACCGGCTGCTGTCGGAGCGGACCGTTGCTCGTAGCGCCTTCTGGGATTTCCTCGACCAGGTCTTCGTCGTGGAGGAGGAAGGCAGCCCCCAGAAAACCTACAAGGAGCCCGCTGAGCTGATCCGCGGCTTCTTCGCCCTTGACGAGGTGTTCGGGTTCGACATGGCGGCCGCGGCGCGCCGCCGCCTGTTCGTGACGGCACGGGCCCAGTTCGAGCCGGTGCGGCTGATGCCGCCGCTCACCGTTGTCGGACTGGCCGGCGCCGCGGCGAACGTCGACACGCCGTGGGTACGGAGGGACGCGCCATGAAGGGCATCGCCGACCGGGCCGCAATGACGGAAAACACGTCCCGCGGGCTCCTCGTGCTGATCCTGCTGTTCCTCCTGCTTATCGGGATCATCATCGCTTTCTCCCGGACCTTCATCACCACTGTTGCCGGCGCCGATCCCGCAACGTCGACGATCGTCCTCATCGTGGCGCTGGTCCTCCCCCTGGTGCTCATGGGGGTCACGGCCTTCCAGCTGACGCGGCTGATCCGCCAGCGGGCGCTGCGCCAGCCCGGGGCCGGGCTGCGGCTGCGGCTCCTGCTGTTCTTCATCCTGGTCGCCGTGCTGTCCGCCGGCCCGCAGGCCATGCTGGGCATCACCTTCGTCAATTCCGCCATGGGTACGTGGTTCAGCTCCTCGATCGGAGATGCGCTGCGCAGCGCACGGGACCTCGTCATCTCCTACTACAACGAGCGCCTGGAGAGCCTCGGATCATTCATGGACGGTCCCCTTGCCCCGACCCTCCTCGGCCAGTTCGTCCTCTCCCCCGAGCGCGCGTGGCCGGGAGTGCAGGCGGTAAACCAGGGCATCGGGGCCCTTCAGCTGTTCCGGGCCGACGGCAGGGAGCTCGCATTCGCCGGCGACCTCCGCGCCCGCCTGGACACGGTGCCCGCCACGGGCGGCACCCAGCGGGAGGACAGGCGGGACGTGACGATCCTCCGGGACTCGAAGGTGCTCCTCGTCAACGGCCAGAGGCTCACTGCCGTGGCGAGCGCGCTCCTGTCCAAGGACCTGTTCACCAATGTGCGGCGGATCACCCAGAGCCTGACCCTCTTCACGGCCCTCGACCAGTTCCGCGATCTGTTTCGTCTCGTTCTGGTAGGCTTCTTCTTCCTCTTCTCCCTGCCCATCTTCTTCATCACCATACTCGTCAGCCTCCTGCTCACCGAGAGGATCATCAGCCCCATCGCCCACCTGGAGGACGCCACGAGGCGGGTCGCCGAGGGCGACTTCAGCTTCCGCATCCTCACCCGTCCGAGGGACGAGCTCGCCGCGCTGGTCAACTCGTTCAACGGCATGATTGCGGAGCTCGAGCGCTCCCGCCGCAAGCTCC
>JBEKXR010000350.1:0-4750 GCA_049511935.1 Spirochaetia bacterium
GGCGACCGGGGAGCGGAAATCAGTGTGCCGCCCTCCCAGCAGCAGCTCCCCCGAGTCCGGCCGATAGATGCCGGTGAGGATCTTCACCAGCGTCGATTTGCCGGCACCGTTCTCCCCGACCAGGGCGTGCACTTCTCCGGGCCGCAGCGGGAAGTCCACTTCTTCCAGCGCCCTGATGCCGGGGAAGCTCTTGCTGATCTTTCGGCATTCGAGGATCGGGTCCGCCACCTGCGCTCCTGATCTTGAGAAGGAGCGGCCACGAAACCGCACTGCGTACCGTGCGCGCCGTGGCCGCCCACGTGAGACTCTGATATCCAGTTCAGCCCGCTATTCTAGTAGATCGCGGCGAACTTGTCGATGTTGTCCTTGTTGAACACGTACGGCTCGCTCATGACCGCCGTGCCCTTGGAGTCGATGTTGATGGTGCCCATGCGGCCCACCTTCATCGCTTCACCCGGCCCTCCCTTGAGCTGCCCGCGCACGAGTTGCACAGCGATGTAGGTCGCGGAGTACCCGAGGTCGATCGGGTTCCACAGCGACATCTTCACGCAGGTGCCGTCCTTGATGTACTGCTTCATCTCGGAGGGAAGCCCCAGGCCGGTGAGCTGGACCTTTCCGGCGAGCCCGGCGTCCTCCAGGGCCTTGCCCGCGGCCGCGATGCCGACCGTCGTGGGGGCGATAATGCCCTTGAGGTCCGGATACGACTTGAACAGTCCCATTGCCTCGCGGTAGCTCTTGTCCGAAAGGTCATCACCGTACACCACGGCGTCCAGCTTCATGTTCGGGTGGTTGGGGAGCTCCTTCTTCATCCACTCGATCCATGCGTTCTGATTGGTGGCCTGGGAGGATGCGCTCAGGACGGCGACCTCTCCGCTGTCGCCGATGAGGTCGGCGATCATTTTCACCTGGCTCCTGCCGATGAACTCGTCGCCCGACGGGGCGAGATGGAGGATCCGTCCCCCGGGGGCGATCCCCGAGTCGAAGGAGATGACCTTGATCCCGGCGGCCATGGCCTTCTTCGTGATTGGCACCAACGCGTCCACGTCATTTGCCGAGATGGCGATGGCGTTGACTTTCTGTGCGATGAGGGAATTGATGATGTCGATCTGACCTTCGGCCGTCGGCGTGCTCGGGCCCTGGTAGATCACCTCGACGCCGCCCAGCTCCTTGGCGGCCTCGAGACCTCCGTCACGAACGGCTTCGAAGAAGGAGTTGCCGAGGTTCTTCACGACCAGAGCGACCTTCAGGTTGCCTTTCGGCTGTTCCGACGTGCCGGTGGCGAACGCCAGCCCTGCCGACACGAGAACGGCAATCAGGCTGAGAACGATCAATCTGCGTACCTTCATTCAGACCTCCTGGAATATGATGTGGACACGATCGCCGGGAGGATACAAGGGGAGAGCGTCCGGCCCAATGCCATAAACCTACGATTCGTGGACGCTTTTCTCCACTCACGGCACTCCCGGAGGGGGATTCACGGCACCCCCGGAGGGGGATTCACGGCACCCCCGGAGGGGTATTCGCCGAACTGCTTCTGGAAAAGCCTGCTGAAATGTCGCACGCTGGCGTACCCCACTGCCCGGGCCACGTCCTGCACGTGAGCTCCGGGCGCCGCGAGAAGCTCGCGCGCCTTCTCCATGCGCAGGCCGGTGAGGTAGCGAACGAAAGTAATGCCCTTTTCCCGATGAAACAGCGAGCTGAGGTAGTTCGGAGTCACGCCAAGATGGAAGGCGATCTGACCGATGCCGATGTCCCGCATGTAGTTGCTGCGGACGAACTCCACCACCTGATGCACCAGCTCTCCTGCCGCCCGACCTTCCGGCCGAAGCGCCTCCCCCCGTGCGCGCATCCCTTCGCGCCAGGCGGGACTGCCCGGTTCGGGGCCTGGGGGGAATGCGACTGCCGCGGCGAGAAAACGCGAGACGCAGGCTTCGACGGCCGATGCATCATGGGGAGGCAGGGCAGCGAGAGCCCGCTCGGCGATCTCGAGGTGGGAGAGGAAGTCTAGTCGGCTGCGGACTCGAACCGCCAGCGCCACCCCGGCAAGGCCCGCGGAGAGGGCCGCCCATCGTCCGCTCCTGTTCTCCTGTTCGGCCTCCTCCAGGTCGATCTGGCGGCCGATCCCCAGCGGGATCCGCAGCGCCGCAAGAGAGTTGGCGCGGGCCAGTCGGACGAGCAGCTCTTCGACCGATTCGCACGGTCCGCAGGTCATCTGCGTCACACTCACCTCGGGGCTGGCAGCGGAATCCAGCACCGACTGCGACGTGTGGAGGAAGCCGCGCATGACCTCCGCCGCCTGCGTTTCCTCGGCCCCCGGCTGCCACGCGCAGACGATGGCCGACTGGCCCATGGGCATCGTGACAAGGGCGATGCGCGTCCCTCTCTCCACGGTGCCGATCATCCGGGTCCGCAGCTCCCCGAAGAGCGCGCGCTGCGTCTCCACGAGGCGCTGCTCCGGCAGTGCGCTGTCGAAGAGCAGGAGGCACCCCCGGCAGTGCGCGGTGGAAACGAACTCCACTTCCTCGCCCTCGAGTGAGAGGGTGCCGTGAAGGAGCGAGCTGATCCGCCCCCGAAACTCGTCGTTCTGTCGCACGAGATCCTGGCGGATCTCCGCGGAGAATCGGTCGATCACCTGTCGAAGCTCGGCCGGGCTCACCGGTTTCAGGAGGTAGTCGGAGGCCCCGAGCTGGATCGCCTTTCGGGCGAAATCAAACGAGGAGTGGCTCGTGAGGATGATCCACCGTGTCCACGGGGATATGGCTCGGGCGCGCTCGATCGCTGCCAAGCCGTCCAGCCGTGGCATCTTGATGTCCACGAACGCCACGTCGGGTCCCGCCCGGCTTACGACCTCGAGCATCTCCTGGCCGTCCCCGGCGATCGCAATGGATCGTGACGGCACGCCGATCTCTTCCAGCATGCTCTTCAGGCTGAACCGGACGAGCCGCTCATCATCGGCAACGAGGATTCTCACTCACCGCCTCGCTCGTCGGGGATCTCGATGCAGATCCGGGTCCCGGCGCCGGGGCTGCTCTCGATTGCCAGCCGCGCATCCGGGTACGCCAGGCGGAGGCGCTCCCGAACGTTCGCAAGCCCGATTCTCTCCGCCGCGTCACCCGTCCCCGCGGAGAATCCCGCCCCGTCATCCGCGACGATGATGCGCGCCACCCTCGTGCCGTTGCGGCCGGCGGCGAGAGCCTCCACGACCAGGCGTCCGGGTCGGTCGAGAGGCTCGATGCCGTGGATCACGGCGTTTTCCACAATGGGCTGCAGGAGAAGCTTGGGGATGCGCACGCCGGACGACTGCTCGTCGTGGCGGATGCTCACAATGAGCCGCTCGGGGAAGCGCAGACGCTGCAGGTCGCAGTAGCGTGTGATGAATCCGATCTCCTCGCCGATAGTCGTCCACTGGCCCGCATCCAGGATGTAGCGCAGCATGTCCTTCAGAGAAAAGAGCGCGCTCTCCAGGCCGCGCGGGTCGCCCATCCTGTTCAGCCCCACGAGCCCGTTCAGCACGTTGTAGAGGAAGTGGGGCTGGATCTGCGCCTGCAGCGCCCGGTATTCCGCCTCGCGCTTTTCCAGGAGCTCCCTGTATTTGAAATAGTTGTCGATGATCAGCGCCGCGTACTCGGCAAAGGAGCTGAGCGTCGTGAAATCCAGGTCCGCGAAGGCGGGATGCGGGACGGCGGTCACCAGGCAGAGCAGACCGATCATCCCCTGCGAGGTGATCAGGGGAAGAGCGAGGAATGACTCCACCTCTCCGCCCCCGTGAAGCGCGCGGCGCTCCCGGACGAAGACGGGCTGCCTGCGTTCGTACACATCGTGCAGGTCGACTGCCTCTTCCGGCGACCTCAGGGGCACCGCGGAGCGCACGGAAAGCGGAATTTCCCCCGCAGCACTCGCCACGACGAGTCCCTCCACGGGGTCGGTGACGAGCATCGCGGCACCGTCCGCGCGGGAATCCTTTACCGCGGTTTCCACGATCAGCTCCAGAATCCGCTGGAACCCCGGCCGCGCCGTGAGGCTCTCCCCGACGTCGCGCATGAGGCTCCGCATGGAATCCACGTTCTTCTTCAATTCCTGGATCAGCAGGTTGAAGTGCGCGGCCAGCGCGCCGAACTCGTCGCTGGTGCGGATGTCCAGCCGGGCGCCGAAATCGCCGTGCGCCACGGCGCGTACGCCTTCCTCCACCCGGGAAATCCGCTGCGCGATCCTGCGCGCGTACGCCAGTGAGAACGTAAGGGTGACCGCACCGATGAGCGCCGTCAGCGTCCAGAAAATGACGAGAACCTGCCGCCTGATGAGCGCGCTCTCCTGCTGAAGCGACCTGGTGAAGTGGGTAAGAAAACTCTCGAAGCTATAGGTGAGGTAGTACGAGGTCTCCCGCACCTCGTCGAAGAACTGCGGGACGCCCTTGCCGGGGTCGGTCTGCAGCTGCCGGTAGAGGTCGGTGCCCTCCGCCGATCCGCTGGAAAAGAGCCGGTCAACGGTAGCCTGGAAGGAAGCGATCCTGTCGGAGGCCTTCTCCGTCATGATGCGCGCCGTGTCGTATGCATCGCGCAGCTCCTGGTCCCGCAGGAGCCCCTTCACGTCGGCGGACTGCATGAAATCCGCCACCGAGATCTCGAACTGCTGGACAGAGGCGCGAAAATCCCTCCGCGTCGACTGCGAGCGTGGGGTGTGCAGGAGGTCCTTCAGCAGAAGGTAGGTCTGCGGGGTGAACAGGTCGACCATGAGGTCTTTCATCAGCCCG
>JBEKXR010000351.1:0-4718 GCA_049511935.1 Spirochaetia bacterium
GCTCTTCCCGCTGCCCGAGGGGCCGATGACAAGCACGACCTCGCCGGGCTGCACGGAAAGGTTCGCATTCTTCAGCGCGACGACCCTGCCGAAGTTCTTGCACGCGTCGACGATGCGCACTCTATCTGCCACGCCGGTTCATCCTTTCCTCCATCATCGCCACCAGCCGGGAGAAAAACAGGGTCATCACGAGGTAGACCAGGGCAACCACGGTGAACGCCTCGAAGTAGTCGAAGGTCTTGGAGGCGTATTCCCGCCCCCTGCGGAGAAGGTCCGACACGGCGAGTATCGAGACCAGCGACGAGTCCTTCAGCAGGGCGATGAACTCGTTGCCGAGCGGAGGCAGCACGACCCGGACGGTCTGGGGGAGGATGATCCTTCGAAGGGCCTGGCCGCGCGTGAGACCGAGCGCGATGGCCGCTTCCATCTGTCCCTTGTGAATGGACTGGATCCCGGCGCGGAAAATCTCGCCGAGGTATGCGCCGTAGCAGACGGTCATGGCGATGACCGCCGCGAAGATGTCCGGCACCTGAATGAGCTTTCCCAGTGCGTAGTAGATGTAGAAGATCTGCACGAGGAGCGGGATCCCGCGGATAATTTCCACGTAGATCGTCGCGATCCTGTTGAGGATCGTGACGCGAGAAATCCTGCCCAGCCCCGCAATCAGGCCGACCACCAGGGCGCAGGCGATGGACATCAGGGTGACCTCGAAGGTCTTCAGGATGCCATCCGGCAGGAAGAGCATGATGTCCCGGTAGGGGTGCGCCTTGAAAAGGAAAAGGCCCACAAGGACGGCGAGCGCCCCGAAAAATGAAATCCGCCACGCTGAAAATGTGGATTTCTCCCCTCGACCGGGGATCAGTGCGCCGTCGGTGACCTCGATCCGTGCGCCGCGTCCCGACCGCGCATCGCGGCGAGGCAAGGCCGGCGTTTCTCGCGAAACGCCGGTCGACTCTGCCCTGTCTACTTCAGCCACTTGTCTTCGATCGCCTTGTTTGCACCCGAGTCCAGGACCTTCTTCAGGCCCGCATTGATGAGGTCGAGAACCTTCGCGTTCCCCTTCTTCACCGCCACGCCGTAGTACTCCTCCGTGAACGGGGTGCCGACGGTCTTCAGCTTGCCCTTGTACTTGTCGTTCTGCAGTGCGTAGCTCGCTGCGGTCGGGTTGTCCACGACCACGCCGTCGATCCTGCCATTGACCAGGTCCTCAAAGGCAAGGCCGATTTCGTCGTACGTTTTTTCCGCGATCTTGTTCGCCGCCTTGACCTTGTCGATCTCGAACGCACCGGTGGTCCCGATCTGCGCCCCGACAGTCTTGCCTTTCAAGTCAGCGAGGGTCGTCACCCCGTTCAGGTCGGCGCGCACGGTCAGGATCTGGCCCGCGTTGATGTACGGCATGGAGAAGTCCATGGTCTTCTTGCGCTCGTCGGTGATCGTCACCGAGGACATGACCGCGTCGTACTTGCCGTTGTCCAGGCCGGCGAAAATGCCGTCCCACGCCGTGTTCTTGAACTCGATGGTGAAGCCGCCTGCCGTAGCCGCAGCGTTCATGAGATCGACGTCGAATCCCACGATGTTCTTGTTGGTGTCCACCAATTCCATGGGCGGGAAGGTGGCATCCGAGGCAATGGTGATTTTGGTGGGCTCTTTCTTGGCGCATGACACGACGCCGAGCAGGAGCACAGCAAGCATGAGGCCCGTGAGAGTTTTTCTGAGCATAAAAACCTCCTTCAGTGTATGTTTATACCGTATCCGTGATCGGGAGCGCATGTCAAGAACCGGCAGAGAATCGGATGGCCGTCTCTTGACGAGACGTATCCAATCCCCTATATTGTGTGGCACGACGCAGGGTAGAGCAGTTGGCAGCTCGTCGGGCTCATAACCCGGAGGTCGCAGGTTCAAATCCTGCCCCTGCTATATAAGCCCTTTCGGTGAAAGGGTTTTCAGACCGCTACCTGAAAGCAGGCGCGTTCCTCAGTCCAGTGAAAGCAACGGTGAAAGCATCGTTGTGAGGAGGGGAAATGCGCCGCTTCATTTTGTACCGTCGCGGCCGAGTCTGGTACGCGCAATTCTACAACGCTACCACTAAACGCTACTCCGGCGCCCGAAGCACGGGCGAGACCGTTAGGAGCGCCGCCGTCACCGTCGTTGAGCGGTGGGACCGGGAAGGGATTCCCGAGCGTACCGGCCCGAGGCCCGTCATTGACTCGCTGGGCGTTGACACTATCGTGCAAACGATCCGTCAGACCAACCTCACGAACACGGACGCGGAACGGGTGGTCGCCGCGTTGAAGGACCAGGGACTCGTAGAATACGCGGTCATGCGCAACGGGCCCGGGGCGGAGGGGCTCGTGGCGTTCCTTGAGAGGTTCTGGAACTTTGAGGAAAGTCCATATGTTCGTGAGAAGCTCGCTCACCACCACCGC
This sequence comes from Spirochaetia bacterium, assembly GCA_049511935.1. GTDB lineage: Bacteria > Spirochaetota > Spirochaetia > SZUA-6 > Fen-1364 > Fen-1364. Next base: position 2,427 of record JBEKXR010000351.1, read on the forward strand.
ATCGGCCGCCGCCACTGCTACGATCAGGCCCTCAACGTGCGCGTGTACTGGAAACCCTACTTCAAGGAGCGCCGGCTCGTGGAGATCCAAAAGGACGAATTGCGAAAGTTCTCCTTCTGGCTGGAGGGTGAGAAAGGGTTGCAGCCGAAGACGATCAACAACGTCCTGGCGGCAGGATTCGTGCCGCTTCGGTGGGCGCACGCAAACCAGGTGATACCCACCAATCCGTCCGTAGGCTTGCTGAAGTTCAGCGGTAAAGCTGCCCGCCGCGGAGTACTCACAGAGGATGAGGTTGTCAAGCTCTTTGCCAAGTCATGGGCCGATGAGCGCGCCTACCTCGGAAACGCACTGGCCATGAGTACCGGCCTGCGCCTGGGCGAGGTCCTCGCGATCCAAGTGCGCGATATCGAGGACACTCGCCTTCGCGTCCGGCATTCCTGGTCGAACATCGACCGGCTTAAAGACACGAAGACAGGAGAAGAGCGCACCGTGCCACTGCTTGAAGGACTGCGTACTCGGCTGCTGGAGCTCGCCCGGAGGAATCCTCACGGCGTGGGGCCAGCGTCGTTCGTGTTCTGGTCCGTCACCCATGCGGACAGACCGTTGGACGGGCATGGGCTCGCAGACCCGTTGAAAGATACTCTTATCGGCATGTCGCTTACAGATGAGGACCGGAAAGACCCGGAGAAGGTGAAGCGGGCAGAAGAGTACTGGCGCACTCGTCGGGTTTCCTTCCACGGATACCGTCATCTGTATGCCGCGCGAATGGCCGATCGCCTTGAGGCCCGGAAGGTAATGAGCGCAACCGGACACAAGAGCGGGGCCGTGTTCGAGGTGTATGCTGACCACGTCGCAGAAAGAACAATGGCGGAAGTCCAGACCGTAAGCGAGGAGATATTCGGCAAGCTGCTTCCGTTTCAGGGAGGCATTGGACGAATGGCATGAGCGTGGTGCTATGATGGGGGTAGGGGCGGGGTAGCTCAAGGCGACGGTCACGGGCGAGCTGCCGGACTTCCCTGGCCGGTCCCCGCCTTCATTCCCGGGAAAGATCTCAACAGGGGAGGGCGTAAGTATGAATCGGTTTTTCACCTATTCCGGTGCCGCACCGGGGTTCTCAGCCACGGACTTCGACTACGACGCCTTGTGTGCCGGTCTTCGCCGGCCCTTGGACAGGCAGAAGGTTTTCGAGGCTCTTCGGATCTTTATATTCGAGAACTGGGGCAGGACTCCAACGTCAAACAGCGTGGTCAAGTCTCTACTTAGAATCGAAAAGGCGTCCAAGAATGCAGTGCCGCCCCTGGAGAGACTATTCTTGGCGTTCAGCGTCGCCAACTCTGAAGCGCACGTGGAACTGCGTGCCGCTATTCCCCTGCGAATGGAGGACTTTCCCGACTACCACGATTTTCGAAAGCTAGCAAATCGCCTCCCTTTGATTGCCAGAGCTGCAGGCACCGCGGCACACAAGGTGCCGAAGCTCCAGCGCGGCAGACCCGGCAAGGGAGAGTTCAGTGGCCTAGTTCTCAGGCTCCATAAGGCGTTTGAGGCGGCCGGCGGCAAGGGATGGATCACGTTCAAGTCTGACTACGACGTGCAGAGCGACTCCGACACGTACACCGTCGGGGGGGCTTTCTTGCCGTTCTTGTGTGATGCAATTAGGCAGATCAAACCCTTTCTCCGAGGCGCACCGGTCCAGCGCTTGCTGCCGGAAGGCGTCGATGTCAATACTGACGGCATCACAGAGCGCGAGAGGAACGCTGTTGCGCAGGCGATCAGTGCCTTGAGGTCAATCAAGGCGGTGAGGCAAGGACGGAAAAGACATGCCATGCAATTGCCAGAAAATGGGAGGCCGAGGGAAAAAGGCAAGTACAAGCGGACCGCCAGTCGTGTCTCCGGCGACAAGAACAGAAAATAAGCAAAACAGCAAAGAAACCTCGATTTTTCAACTTTCGACCTAAGACACAGTAGACCGTATCCTGAGCCATAAAGGGAGGGATAGGGCATGTACCTAACTTATCCGAAGGCCTCCGAACATCTTGCCGCCATGGGAGTCCCGCTGGCAGAGAACACTCTTCGTCGGATGGTCAGTCAGAAGAGAATTCCGTTTCTGAAGCTTTCCAAGCGCGTCTTGTTCGACACCGATTCCCTATCAGCGTGGCTTAAGAGCCGCTCTGTGGAACCACGAAAATGAGCGCGGCCGTTGAACGTCTGTTCGCTGACGCTGTGGCTTGGGCACGCACGGAGCTATCCCACGCGGACTTCGGGGAGGTTCGCCTTGCTTTCATCGTGCACGGT
>JBEKXR010000352.1:0-4703 GCA_049511935.1 Spirochaetia bacterium
GGGCCTCTGCACGGAGATGTCGCCTTTTCATACCCTCGCCCCTCAGGACCGCTGGCCCGGCACACCGCCGGTATACAGGCGCCCCGCGCCATAATGGCACGGGGCGCCGTTCTTGAAAACGCCGAGTCGAAGAGCGCCTACTTGCCTTCGAAGATTGGCGTGATCTTCGGCATGATCTCGTTCTTGATCACGTCCTGGGCACTTTTCTGGCCGAGCCACACCTGGCCGAGCGCTGCCTCGATGACGTCATCCATCTTGGCGAACGTCGGGACGATGTACAGCGGGAGCTGGTGCGAGTAGTTGAGGGCAAAATCCACGACGGCCGTCTTGTACTCGGGCGGATGCCGCGGGTTGCCGATCCACTTCTGCAGAAGGTTCGGGTCCGTATACCACTGCTTTTCGTTCGGGAGCCAGATGCCGTTCTGAAGCAGGGGCAGGGAGCTGTTGGGATCCATGAGGAAACCCAGGAGCTTGAGCGCCTCGTTGAGGTGCTTGGTGCTCTTGTAGACCACGATGGGCGTCCCGACGGACGTCGTCGCCAGCTGCTTCATATAGGGAAGAACGCCGACCCCGAAGTCGAGCCCCTGCTGGTCCTTTGTAGTCCCGATGCTCAGCAGGTCCCATGTCCCGTCCATGGCCATTGCCACCTGACCGCTCAGCAGAGCACTTGCAGCGGCAGTGGGAATCTGCTGCGTCCCGGGCGTCGGGCTCACGTGGGACACGTTGATGAGGTCGGCCATCTTCTGAATGGCATCAATCGTCGCCGGATCGTCCAGGATGAGCTTCTTGCCATCCGGGGTGGTCATGCCTCCGCCGTTGCTCACGGCAAAGGTCAGCCAGGGCATCCACCACTGCTGGATCCAGGCCCCGAAGGTGCGGATGTTGTTCTTATCGAAGCCCTTGTCATTCGGCGTCCTGCCCTTCGCGTCCTTGGTCAGTTTCTTCGCCACATCGACGAACTGGTCCCAGGTCCACGCCTTGCTCGCCTCGGCGGGCGGGTAGGGCAGCTTCGCCGCGTCGAAAATCTTCTTGTTGTACCAGATCACCTGGATCTCGTTGGCAACGCTGATGCCGACGATCTTGCCGTCCGGCGTGACGAACTTGATCGCATCGAGCTTCGGCGCGCCTTTCTTGTAGAAGTCCGTCAGGTCGACGAACTTTCCGCTCATTCCCCATGTGAGCACGTTGGGCTCGTAGAAAGTGCTCACATCAGGCAGGGTCCCGGCGGCCGCTAGAGTCGTGATCTTGTCGTTGAACTCGACGTTCGTCCCGAAACGGACCCCGTCTACCTTGACGCTAGGATTCTTGTCCATGAACACCTTGAGCAGCGCGGTCGTTGTGGTCTCTTCGTTCTGATCTCCCCAGTACGCGTATTGGATGGTCAGCGGTCCCTTGGGGCCACCACAACTCACCACGAACAGGGCGGCTGCCACGAGAGCGGCCGCCATGAGAAACCGTCTTCGCATATGCCTATTCCTCCTCTGCTTTTGAAGCTGATCCAAACGTATCTTTCTGACCTCTTATCCCGCAAGATGCGTGGGTCGAAGAAAAGGTGTACAATTCCGACTTCCGGGCCGGATTGTCACCCCTCAGGCAGCAGGTCGGTTTTGTCCACATATTCTCTGAATCTGGCAACTTGTGCGGTGCACCGGCCAGCCGGATACTTTCCTCGGTGAGACTGACATGAGCAGAGAAATTGCTGGGTTCCCGCAGCTCACAGCGACGATCGACGGGGGATTCTGGCATCGCTACCAGGTTCTCGTTCGGGACGAGGTCATCCCCTATCAATGGAAGGCGATGAACGACGAGATCCCCGGCGCGCCGAAGAGCCACTCGGTGGAAAACTTCCGCATCGCCGCCGGCGTCAGGAAGGGGACCTACGACGGGATGGTCTTCCAGGACAGCGACCTGGCGAAATGGCTCGAGGCCGCCGGGAACGTCCTCGCGGTGGATCACGGGGGGAATCGGGAGCTGCGCGCATGGGCCGAGGAGGCAGTGGACCTCATTGCGCGCGCACAGCAGCCCGACGGCTACGTGAACACGTATTTCACGGTGAAGGATCCTTCGGGCCGCTGGAAAAACCTTCGCGAAGCGCACGAGATGTATTGCGCCGGGCACCTGATCGAGGCCGGCGTCTCGCTGTTTCGCGGGACCCGCAACCGGAAGATCCTGGACGTCGTGCGGCGCCTCGCGGACCATCTGGATTCCCGGTTCGGGAAGGAGAAGCCCAAAGTACGGGGCTACTGCGGGCACGAGGAGGTCGAACTCGCTCTGGTCAAGCTCGCCCGTCTCACCAGTGAGAGGAAGTACCTGAACCTCGCCGCCTACTTCGTCGAGGAGAGGGGCCGATCGCCGAGCTACTTCGAGACGGAGTCGTCCGCGCCCGGGTTCACGCCGATTTTCGGCATCAAGTCTCTCGACTACTACCAGGCCCACGCGCCCGTCCGGGAGCAGCAGCACGCGGTGGGGCACGCGGTGCGGGCCATGTACCTGTACACGGCCATGGCCGACCTCGCCATGGAAACGGGTGATGCGTCCCTCGCGCAGACGTGCGACCGCCTGTGGGAGGATGTGGCCCGGCGCAAGATGTACGTGACAGGCGGCATCGGCTCTTCCGCCCACCTCGAGTCTTTCGGCGCTGACTTCGATCTTCCAAACGACATTGCATACGCCGAGACCTGCGCGGCCATCGGGCTGTTCCTCTTCAGCTCCCGCATGACGCGGCTGCACGACGACGCGAAGTATGCCGACGTCATGGAGCGCGCGCTGTACAACGGGATCATCAGCGGCCTGGCGCTGGACGGAAAGAGCTATTTCTACGTGAACCCGCTGGAGGTCGTACCGGCGGTCTGCGACGCCAATGGGAGCTACCGGCACGTGAAGTACCGCCGACAGCCCTGGTATGGTTGCGCGTGCTGCCCGCCGAACATCGCGAGGACCCTCTCCTCCCTCGGGGAGCACGCCTACCACCTGCGCGGGGACACCCTGTACGCCGATCTCTACCACGAGGGCGTGGTCACGTTCCCTGTCGCCGGCCGTGAGGTGAGCCTGCGGCAGACCACACGCTATCCCTGGGACGGACAGGTCAGGTTCCAGCCCCTCGGCGATGCGGGTGCCGAGTTCACCCTCGCCTTGCGCATCCCCTCGTGGTCCCGGGGCCACCGGCTCAGCGTCAACGGCTCGCCGCTGCAGGGCGAGGCCGCTGCGGACGGTTACCGGCGCGTTCGCAGGAGATGGTCGAGCTCGGACGCCCTGGAGCTTTCCCTTCCGCTGGACATCGAGCGCGTCCACGCGGATCCCCGGGTGCGTGCGGACTACGGGAAAGTGGCGATCCAGCGGGGGCCGATCGTCTACTGCCTGGAGGAAGCTGACAACGGCGAGGAGCTCTCCCGCCTCCAGCTTCCAGCGAATGCGGCGCTCGAAGCGGCCGAGCGGACGGACCTCCTCGGAGGAGTGGTCGTCATCCACGGGATGGGAGTGGGGGAAGCCGGCGGCCCCGCCGGGGCAAACGCGGCGCCGGCCGGCGAGCTGTACTCGCGCGACGACGGGCGGCGTCCGGCAGAGGGATCCTCGAACGTCCCTACGGCGAAGGACCTGCTGTTCATCCCCTACTATGCGTGGGCAAACCGGACCCCGGGGGAAATGGCGGTCTGGATCCGTGAGTAGGCGGCAGGGACAATACTTGACCCGGATGGCTGAGAGGATAACATTGGCATGATGGACGAATGTCTCCGTCTCGGGGGCGTCATCTCGTTCGAGAACGTCCATTCCGATTGCTTAGCCGTCGAACGGGCCGGCGTCACCCCGGTCAGGGCTGCGGGCGAGGTCATCCTCCTGTTCAGCATTCATGGCGTGCTCGTCGTTCAGACGTGGCATGGCCATGTCGTCCTGCAGCCCAACGAGGCGTTCCTTTTTCAGTCCTCCCGCGGCGAGATTTCCATCGGCTGCGCCGAGGCGACGGAGCTGTACATTCTGCGCTTCCGCAGGGCCCGTCTGCAGAACGGGATTCGGCGCCGGCGCCTCGACGTCCCCGACCACGTGACGGTGCTCCGGCCCGGCCGGCTCACCCAGCTGCTGCGCCGGCTCATGGACGAGAGGCGCCAGCCGCTGCCGTCGCGCACCGTCCTGCATCACCTTGTCGTGCTCGCCCTTTGCGAGCTCGCCCGATCCTCACGCGTGGACGAGGCACTGGAGGCCCGGGAAGCTGGCCTGGAGAACATTGCTTCCCGGGTGGATGCCTACATCGCCGCGCACTACCATGAGCCGATCGGCACGCCCGATATCGCCCACGGCCTGCACTACAATCCCGACTACCTCGAGCGCGCCTACCGCGCGGAGCGTCGGATGTCCATCCGCGAGGCGGTGCACGCCCGTCGGATCAAGGAGGCGCGGGCGCAGCTCCTCCTGCAGCGCGGATTGGGCGTGGCGGAAGTCGCCGCCCTGTGCGGGTATGCGGACCCCGGATATTTCCGCCGCGTCTTCAAGCGAGCGACCAACATGACCCCGCATGGGTATCGGCGAGTGAACGCGGCGCCGCGGGGCTCTCCGACCGGCCTCGCGGAGGGTGTCAACGCATGACGCTGAGCTTCGACGTGTCCGACACCCTGGAGGCGCTGAACGCCGGGCTCTTCGTCTCTCCCGGATTCGGCACGCACGCGGAACGGGTCATCGACTCGCACGAGCTCATCTTCGTGACACAGGGA